>CAKQTF010000212.1 GCA_934276695.1 uncultured Spirochaetales bacterium | reverse complement strand
GTATAGTCCCTTCGATGAATGCGTTGACTGCGACTTCATCAGCAGCATTATATGCAATAGGATAGCTTCCGCCTTTCCTCAGCGCCATGTAGGCAAGAGCAAGAAGAGGGAACTGGTCCATATCCGGCTTTTCGAATGTAAGCGTCAGATTGCTGAAATCGAGTGGCTCAACAACATCAGTCAGATGGAGATGATCATCAGAAAGCGCTGTTATTATCGGATGCGTCATATCAGGAGGAGACATCGCAGCATAGATAGCTCCATCTTCGGCATTGACCATTGAATGAACAACAGACTGTCTATGGATAACGACATCAATGTCATCAGCATCAAAGCCGAATAGATGTGATGCTTCTATGACCTCAAGCCCCTTATTTGCAAGGGTTGCAGAATCAATTGATATCTTTCGCCCCATTTTCCATGTTGGATGTCTCAGTGCATCGCTCAGCGTGATTCCATCTGTGTTCTTCCTGTCAATGAAAGGTCCGCCTGATGCTGTGATTATCAGCTTCCTTATGTTCTTATGGACCAGAAGATGGTATATGGCGGAATGCTCACTATCAACAGGGATTATCCTTCGCCCGAGCTTTTTTGCCAGGTCAGATATAAGCCGTCCTCCCATTACAACGGATTCCTTATTCGCAAGGGCTACATCCTTTCCGCTTTCAAGGCTCTTCACTGTTGCGTATAGCCCTTTGGATCCTGCAATCCCATTAAGGACGATATCTGAATCAATATCTGTGAGGAAAGAGTCCAGAGCACTCTCGTCATGCTCAGACATCAGTAGGTATCTGCAGCTGAATTCTTCAGAAAGTGCTATTAGCCTGTCTCTTGATGTATTGGCTACATTACCTTCAACCGAGAACTGATCCCTGTGCTTTCGTATATAATCAAGTGCAGTTGTACCTATGGATCCTGTTGCTCCAAGGATTATGACTCGGCGCATTGATCAGACTCCAAGGAAGAATTCCATCAGAAGAAAATAAACAGGGGCTGCGATTACAAGTGAATCAATGCTGTCAAGCATTCCACCTCGCCCTGGAACAGCCGTCCCGCTGTCCTTGACTCCTGCACTGCGCTTGAATGCTGATTCAATCAGATCTCCAATTGCTGCGAATATGCTTACAGTAAAACCGATCATGAAGCCTGCAGCAGGAGAGTATGTGAAATGCTCGGGGAAGATGAAGGCTGCAGCCATAGACACCAAAGCTGGTATGAACGTGCCTCCGATATATCCTGCAACTGATTTATTAGGGCTGACACGGATTATTCCCTTATTGTTCTTTCCGAATAGGATACCTGTGAAATATGCAAATGAATCACTTCCGAAAACAAGAAGGAAGAAGAAAAGAATCATCCAGCATGCATCAGGAAGAAATGCAAGCCTGCAAATAATCCAGGATAAACAATATTAAGGATACTTGCTGATGCACTTTGAATCACGCTTCTGAAGTTGTCCTCAGAAGCAGAGAAGACAAGAGATGCAAAGACAAGCCCTACAAGAACCGTCAGATAAAACAGAACAATAGGGGAGGATGCATTGATATATTCATAATCGATGTATTCTATCACGGGAAATAAAGAAGAAAGATAAGCAAGCTTAGATACCCTGCATCCAGTCTTCTCAATCATCCTGCGCATTTCAGTGTTTCCAATGAAACAGGCAACTGTGACAACAGCTGTGAAAGCAAGATAGTCCTTGTACGGAAGAAGGATAATCAAAAGAATAATCGCAGGAATAGCGACACAAGCTGTAAGCATTCTTTTAGCTAGTGAGTTCATCAGCCTCTATCCCTCCATATTTTCTGCATCGTAACGAATAATCAGAAACAATGGTATGAATCATTGATTCATCCCAATCTGGCCAAAGTTTATCATAAAAGCCTAATTCTGCATAGGCTGATTGGTACAGTTCGAATCCTGAGAGCCTTATTTCACCTGCGCTTCTGGCAATCATATCAGGAAAAGGAATTCCTGGATTATCAAGATATGCATCTATTGTGTTAGCATCAAAAGATGTTACACCTGCAGAAAGAGCCTTATTCACAGCCCTCATGATCTCGTCTTTTCCGCCATAGTTCAAGGCAAGAACCAATGTCAGCCGTGTATTTTCTGAAGTTGCATCGATAGCCTTATCCAATGCCTCCAGATCCTTCTTCGGAAGACCTATTCTTGAGCCTGTATGAAGAATCCTTATTCCATACTCATTGAATAATGGAATCTCCTCTATGACTTTCTTAGCAAAGAGGCCCATAAGGAAATTCACTTCCTTTTCGGGCCTCTTCCAGTTCTCTGTAGAGAAACAATACAGAGTGAGAAATTCAATTCCTTCCTGAATGCAGCCTTTTACAACTTTCTCAATTGCGCGTCCGCCTTCTTCATGGCCCTTTGACCTATCAAGGCCTCTGGCAACTGCCCATCGGCCATTACCATCCATGATCAGTGCAAGGTGTCTCAATCTCTCACTCACAGTATTATATTTCCATTATCTCTTTTTCTTTTGCATCAGCAAGCTTGCCGATCTCAAGGACAGCAGCATCTGTGAGCTTCTGGATTTTATTTTCGCCATCTTTCTGCTGGTCCTCGCTGATCTCTGATGCCTTCTGAAGCTTTTTAAGCTCCTCGATAGCATCTCTTCTGACATTTCTCACTGCAACTCTTGCATTTTCTGCTGTTGCCTTAGCGCTTTTTGCCAGTTCTTTTCTTCTTGCTTCTGTAAGAGGTGGAAAATTAACTCTGATAAGCTTTCCATCATTGTTTGGGTTGAGTCCAAGCTCTGATTTCTGGATTGCTTTCTCAATCGCAGTAAGAACGCTCTTATCCCAAGGCTGGATTACAACCAGCCTTGCCTCAGGGACAGAAATCGAAGCAACCTGTGATAGGGGAGTCTCTGCACCATAGTAATCGACTTTGAGCTTGTCAAAGAGGGATGCATTAGCTCTTCCCGTTCTCAGTGCTGCATATTCAGAACTGAGAGATGCAATGCATTTCTTCATTTTCTGATCGCAGTTATCAATAACACTCTGCATTATATAACCTCTTAGTTAACACCAGCCTGGTATACACCAT
>CAKQTF010000211.1 GCA_934276695.1 uncultured Spirochaetales bacterium | reverse complement strand
GAAAAGACCTCCTTTGACAGTTCTGGAATAGTGCGTAGAAGCACTGCTTCAGGGTCCTTCTTCGGGTTTCCTGTATAAAGTCCATCAATATCTGTAAGAAGGATAAGCAGATCGGCATCAATCTTAGATGCGACAAGAGCACTCATCCGGTCATTATCCCCGAAGCTGTCAATCTCTTTCACCTCAGCTGTGGATATAACATCATTCTCATTGAATATCGGAACAACACCAAGAGCAAGAAGCGTGGATACTGATGATCTGAGATTATTATAGCTTGTCCTGTTTGACAGGACAGACCTTGTGATCAGCACCTGAGAGCAGAGCAGATTATGCTTATCGAACTCACTCTGGTAAGCACTCATCAGAAGCGGCTGTCCAATTGCCGCGCATGCCTGCCTCATAGCAATATACACAACCGGGCTATTATGCTTTAAGGCCTTAGCCCCCATTCCGACAGCACCAGAAGAGACAAGGATAACCTGATAGCCTTTCTCCTTCAGCCCGGCAATCTGGTCGACAATGCTCTTTATCCTTGCCTTATCGATACCATCCCTGCATGAAAGGAGATTGGTCCCGACCTTCACGACAATCCGCTTAACAGAGGCAAAATCCCTCATCAGATCAGCTCCTTGTGGTGGAATGCCCTGCCATTCCTTCCTGAATATTCAGCAACGGTTTCACCTTCTCCGCTGAGAATCCATTTCGTTGTCATAAGGCCATCAAGCCCGACAGGTCCTCTGGCATGCAGCTTCGATGTGGAGATCCCGACTTCAGCGCCTAAGCCGAACCTGAAGCCATCTGCGAATCTTGTTGAACAGTTAGCAAACACATCTGCACTGTCAACCTCAGAGAAGAACCTGCGCTTTGCTTCATCATTCTCTGTGATTATTGCATCTGTATGATGTGACCCATGCTCATTTATATGACGTATGGCCTCTTCCTCTGATGAGACAATCCTGAGAGCGCATTCAAGAGCCAGGAATTCCCTATGGAAGTCATCCTCTGATGCAGGAACATAATAAGAAAGGAATGCACCGGCATCATCTGTAGCATGTATTCTGATTCCTGCAGATTCCGCAGCTCTGCCAAAGCGCGGGATGAAATCCCTGGCAATATCCTTATGCACAAGGAAAGTCTCTGCAGCATTACAGGCAGCAGGATACTGGGCCTTTGAGTCTATTGCGACTTTCACAGCAAGATCAGCGTCTGCATCCTTGTCTATATATACAGAGCATATTCCATCGGCATGTCCCATGACAGGGATCCTTGTATTATCCATAACATAGCGGACGAATGAATTGCTTCCTCTTGGAATCAGGAGGTCAACATCAGCATCCGCTTTCAGAAGCTCATCGACATCACTATGGCTTGTAAGAAGATAGATCCAGTCACTGCCAAAAGAGAACTGTGAAGTAGCTTTTCTGATCACATTGTATAATGCCGCATTTGAACGGTATGCTTCCTTTCCGCCTTTCAGTATAACCGCATTGCCAGAGCGCAGTGCCAGCCCAGCAATCTGGACAAGAGCATCAGGCCTTGACTCAAAGATCATGCCGATGACCCCGATTGGAAAAGTCCTTTTCTCAAGTATGAATCCGGGATCAAGCTCTCTTTTCTCCCTTGCTCTTCCTATGGGATCAGGAAGATGCGAAAGCTCATTCAGGCCTTTCACGACAGATTCAAGCTTATCTTCTGAGAACAGAAGCCTATGGCAGACTGAATCGCTCAGGATTCCCTTTGAAGCTTCCACATCCTTCCTGTTCTCTTCAAAAATATACTCGCTATTCTCCACTAAGGCTGCCCGGATGCTATCAAGAGCACTTCTGCGCTCTTCATCTGATGACGATGCTAATATGAAAGAAACATCACGGACATGCCTGAAAACAGATTTAAGACTATCATTTTCCATTGCGCATATTACTGTAGCAAAATACAGGATTTGGAACAATAAAAATAATATCAATAATGAATTGCATAATGTCAGATATGGGAGCAGAATCCATCAATAGCCTCAAGCACTCCGCCACCAATTGCCCTGGCCTTATCACTTACTGATGTATGGTCTGCATCCGCTCCTCTAGGGTCTATATCAGCAATCTTAAAGCCAGAAGGAACATGCAATCCTGAATGCAGAAGACCTCTTAATTTGCCATCTATTGAGGCTTTCACAGGTGTTTCATCTATATATGCAATCACATCACCGGACTTTACGAGATCTCCGATCCTGGCCTTCTCATAGAATATGCCAGAGGTCTCAGAGTGGATCACACGCTCCTTACCGACTCCTGCGATTATTCCAGGGATCCCGGAATTCGCGATAGCAGAGCCCGATGTTATGACCTTTCCAAGAAAATGTCCGCGTTTTGTCTCAATCACCGCATCTACGTCTTTCCCAGCAACAAAGCCAGGGCCAAGAGCAACAGTGAACGGAGCCATCCGGATCGTTGTTCCGAGATTCCTCTTCGCAATTATGGCATCAACAAGGGCAATCGGCTTAATCACAGAGAGCGACGAGCAATCAGGATCGGAAAGAAGCGGGATAATATGCTCATGTGCCTTATGCACTGCATCCACTGGATCAGATACAAGAATCCCCTTAATTCCCTCAACAACCATCTCCCCTTCATAGAATGCTTCTGCAAAAGACACAGTACGCCTTATCACAGTAGGCTTGCTGATATCAAGCATGATCACTTTATATCCAGCACGGAAAAGCCGTACAGCAACGCCTGTCGCAAGATCCCCAGCACCTCTTATAAGGACAATCCCATCCTTTGAGCATGGTCTTGCATCTGCTGAAGAATATGATGCCAGGACCTCAGATGCAATGGATACAGCAATCTCCTCGGGGCTCTCAGCACCTATTGATAGCCCAGCGGGGACATGGATCCTTCTGTCTTCTGCAGGAAATGACCATTTTCTTGAAGCCAGTATGCCGATATAGAACGCATCAGAGGAAAGAAGCCTGCCAAGACAGGCCTCTGCCCGTTCCGGATCCGTTATCATGACAGCAGTATTGCTGTTTATGAAATCAGATCCAGCGGCCATGCTTATATCAGGGAACAGCAGCATCTCACATGGAGGGAATCCATCTGGATCTGCATTATGGCTATCTGCTATCACAACCCTCCACTTCAT
>CAKQTF010000210.1 GCA_934276695.1 uncultured Spirochaetales bacterium | reverse complement strand
TCCATACACATGGGCCCTTGATGGAATCTCGAATACACAGACAATCAATCCGGGTGCTCTTGGACACAGCGAGAGCGAGCGTGTCGATAACCTTGTGAACGTCCTCGATGGATATTTCAGTCAGGGTGCACACCACCTCAATGTGAACGTCTTCGGAAAGGAGAAACTCATTGATGCAATGGAGCATCCAGAGAAGGAAGAGTATGCTAACTTCACGATCCGTGTCTCTGGATACGCTGTTAAGTTCATCGATCTTACAAAGGAACAGCAGCTTGATGTTATCTCAAGAACCTGCCATGAAGTCCTCTGATAATAATCCCGTCGGATATGTCCACTCACTCGAATCATTCGGGTCTGTGGACGGACCGGGTGTCCGCTTTGTGGTATTCATGCAGGGCTGCAATATGCGCTGCAGGTACTGCCATAATCCCGAGACGTGGAAGAAAGGCTGCGGAGAGGAATGGAAGGCTGATGACCTATTCCGCCATGTTTACCGGTACAGGAATTACTGGGGTAAGAAGGGCGGGATAACAGTAAGCGGCGGTGAGCCGCTGCTGCAGCTGGATTTCGTCTCAGAGCTCTTCCGCATCGCAAGGGAGAAGAACGTCCATACGGCACTCGACACATCTGCTGAGCCATTCAGGGATGATCCTGAGTATACTGCACGGTTTGACAGGCTGATGGAATCAACATCATTGGTGATCCTTGACCTTAAGGAGATTGATGATGAGAGGCATAAAAGCCTCACAGGGCACAGCAGCAGGAATATCCTGAAGATGGCAGAGCATGTCTCTGATCTCGGAGTGCCTCTGTGGATAAGGCATGTCCTGGTGCCAGGCCTTACGGATGACGAGGATGGCCTTAAGAGAACGGCAGAATTCATATCATCGCTTAAGACAGTAGAGCGTGTGGAAGTGCTGCCTTATCATACTCTCGGCATATTCAAATGGAATAAGCTCGGCATCCCTTACTCTCTCTCTGACGCAGTGCCTCCGACAAAGGAGCAGGTGAAGAGGGCAGAGGAGCTTCTGGAGTGCAGCAGATATTCCGGCATATGATTTTTTCTGCTTTAAGACTATCCATATAAAAATTTTTCTATTACCGCCTTTGTATTCTTAAAAAATTTTATATACATAAGGCGGTATTCTGTTAATCTGGATTTTTGAATTAACTAATTGGTTATACAATAAACAGTTATTGTATTAATATTTTTTGTTGATTAATCAATAAAAGTGCTTGACTCATTAGCATTTTATAATTAAATCTGTACAGGTAGCTAATTTTTAATAGTAATAGTTATTAATAAAAACTTTTGTAATAAGGAAAATAGATATGAAAAAGAAACTTTTTGCTGTTATGATCCTTTTTGCATTTATGGTGTCTTCTGTATTCGCTAATACAGAGGAGAGTGGGGTATGGCAATCTGGAACAACAGGAGCCGTCGGAAGAGCTGCATCAATGACAGTCAGGCTTGATCTGAGTACAAAGAGAGATTCAGAGTATGCTGTCGCATTCACATCCAATAAAATAAGCAGTTATAATGATACGATGACAAATCTTGATGAGATCACACTGACTCCTGATACAACAACTATGAAATTCAAGGATTATGGCGGTACTGACAATAATCTTTATATCTCTTATAAATTCAAAGAGAATACCGCTGTTGCGCTGTTTCTTGAAGTTGAAAGCAGCCTGAAGGATGCAGACAATAAGGCAAGCGTAAAGTACGCTGCTCTATTTGATAATGGGTCAGTTCAGAGGCTTGAATCAGATGATGCTCAGACATCTATAAAGGTCAAGGATTTTGAAGATAAGGCCGTGGTAGGCTCAACTGAGGTTGGCAGCATACCGCTGACAATCAGTGCAATTGATACATTTGAGTCTGCTGTCACTAGAAAGCTGAGTTCTACAATGAAGCTGATTGTAAGGTCAGAGGGATAATAAGGAGTATTGGGATGAATAGGTTAAATAGATTTTTTATTGTATTTTTAATGCTTCTTGTTTGTGTCTTCTCTGTCTCTGCAAGTGACCTTGCAAATGCTTCAACAGCAATTGGTCTTGATCTGTCCAATCTTGGGTATTTTAAGATATGGTTCACAGATGAATATGGCGGTGCTCATCCTGATATAAAAGATCTTGAAAAAGGCTCAGGTGTAGGTGACTATAGCTATTATACAAGTTTCCGTTTGTACTATGAGGCAATAACAAAGGATAATATAAAGGTCAATTTATCTGCTGATGGAGCATTGAAGACAGCTGATTCATCAGATTCGATTGATTATTATGTAAGTAATTTTAGAGAGGGGGTCTTGACTCCTGTATTTGGAATCAAGGATTCAACAAGGATTGCTGAATACTCCGATGGCACAGATATTGCCGTTACTAAGGATTCTGACAATAAAGCAAGTGGTGAGCTTATGTATTCTGTTCAGCTTGCTAAGGACGCATCCGGTGCTAAATATGATGTATATACAGCAGATATAATCGCAAAGGTGATTGTTATTGATTGATTGGCTGCAATCATAAACGTTTGAAAGGCAATGGCTTACCGCTGTTGCCTTTTTTATTTGTTTAGAGAGGCTATCCTGTTATATGATGTGCCCTTTTGGGACAATGCAGAATGCATAAGCAAGTAAAAATTTATCCATATGCTGTTTTTCTACTTGCGTAAGTCGCTCTCTTACTGAGACAATTAGAAACCATGAATGACATCAAGCTGATATGCTGTGATATTGATGGAACGCTTGTCAGGGATGATAAGTCCCTCAGCAGTGCGAACATAAGATGGGTACAGCGCGTTGTGAGGGAAAAAGACGTCAGATTCACTATTGTGTCTGGACGTATGTACTCTGCTGTGATCCATTTCTATGACACTCTAGGGATCAGAGGGCCTGCATCCTGCATAAATGGTGCTCTGCTCTATGATTCTGATGGCAATGTTATAAGCGATCATAGGATTCCGATGGACATTGCATTGAGTATATACCATATCTCAAGGGATTTCCCTGTTGATATGCTCCTGATAACAGGAAACAGATGGTATACAGAGAGCCATGATGGGTATCTCTATTCTCAGAAGCTGCCTATCTACAGACAGGAAAGCATAATAGACAGACTTGGTGAGCACCTTAGGAA
>CAKQTF010000209.1 GCA_934276695.1 uncultured Spirochaetales bacterium | reverse complement strand
GCGCAGAGAGGACTGAATCCCTGTTGACGCCAAGGTGGATGAGAGCATCCTTTTCCTCACACTCATCAGTGAGAAGCGAAAGAAGGAAATGCTCTGCTGATATGTACTCATCCTTGAATTCTGCTGCGCTCTTATCGCATGCATTCAGTATCCTTGCAGCTGATCTGGAGAAATTCTTCTGTGTATCCCCATAAGCCTTAGGAAACCTTGCTATAATCGCATTCATCTCGCTGATCACAGAATCAGGAGAGACTCCAAGCTTCTCGAAGAGCGGACGTAGGACTCCGTCTTTCTGCTCTGTTAAAGATAATAGTATATGAGCAGGCGTGACTTCGCTGTTCTGCCCCTGCTCTGCAAGCTGAAGCGCATTTTCAATTGCTTCCTGCATCTTAACTGTAAATTTATCGAAATTCATTATTAACCTCCAAAATCACTTAGAAGTCATCCTATATACACTGGAATGAATATAATAATGAAACCAAAAAGAGTTAAGAATTTTTCTTAAATTATTTTATTCTATATGGCAGAAAGCATTATGCTCTATAAAATCCAAGGTAGTCCCGTATCAGCGCAAGTGCGGAATCCTTATCGAATGTCTGGTATATCCCGACCTGGAAGCAGCATGACTCGATCAGGTTGAACACATTCCTGCTGACATCATTTATGCTGCATGGGATGATTGTGCCATTTGCTATTCCCTTTCTGATGAGCCTCTTGATCAGAATCGTAAGCTTTGCTGTACGCTTCTCAATCACCTCTGCAAAATCCACACCTCTCTTTCTCTGTGCGATCATGTATTCCATGAGATTCGAAATCGAGTTGCTATTGGATGCTGCGTATCCAAGGACGTCATCAATTATGAATAGGATCTTATCAATCTCATCCCTTCCGTCATCTGCCCAGGCAACCGCGCTGTATTTTGAGAACATCTTCCCTGTGACAAGCTTGACAGCATAGTAATAGATATCATTCTTATCATGGAAATACTGGTATACAGTAGGTCTTGATATCCCGCTCTCCTCTGCAATCTGGGAAAGGTTCGTATCCTTGTATCCTTCTTTAGCAAAAAGCCTGAGAGCTGTATTGAGTATTATTTCCTTTCTCTCATCGACATCAACTTTCTTTGGCATGGCATGAATATAATACAGTCCAGCTCCAAAAATAACAATATTGCACTCAATTCTATTTCAAAACTGCGGAATCTGTTCTATTATTTCGATTAGGCCTCCATAGCAAAATGGATATTGCAATCCCCTCCGGAGGGATTGGTGGCGGTTCGATTCCGCCTGGAGGTACTTTTTCTGAGGGCATCCATCCATTGCATGATAAAGACAAGAGCATAATCCAGATCATCAGGTATCTGATTGCCGGAGCAACAATAACAGTCCTGCAGTTCATCCTGGTGAATGTCTTTCCACTGATGTTCTCCTCATGGCAGTCACCTCTTCCATCTTTCCTGTCAGGGATCTTCAGCGAAGGCATAATGGGAGAAGGGAACAGCAACTGGGGATACGTTATGACCTTCCTGCTGTCGAATCTCATTGCGAATGTCTATGGGTATTTCATAAACAGGAAAGCAGTATTCAACTCAGATTCCCCAGGATACTGCTTTGTGATATTCTTCGCTGTGATAACATCCCTGATAATATTCTCAACATGGCTTCAGGGCGTGATCTCGAACAGAATCGCTGGCTCAGGAGCACTCTGCATGCATAAATGGGCAAATACGATTGCAGCAGCAGCTGCTGCATTCATGCAGAACATCATAGTATTCCCGCTTGAGAAATTCGTGCTCCTCAGGGAAAGGAAAAGCCCTCCTCAGAATAAGGAGAGCCATTGAAGACAAAGACAGAATTAATCAGTAATTCAGCGTATCTGATATTGTTGCGACCATAACAGCCTTTATTGTGTGCATTCTGTTCTCTGCTTCGTCGAATACAACAGAACTGCTGCTTCTGAAGACCTCATCAGTGACTTCCATCTCCTTAAGACCGAACTTCTCATATACATACTCTGCTGTCGTGGTGTTCATATCATGGAAGGAAGGAAGACAATGCTCAAATATCGTATTATCCTTTCCGCTTGCATCCATAAGCGCCTTAGTCACCTGATAAGGCTTAAGGATTGCTATGCGCTCTGCCATCTTATCCTCCTCACCCATTGAGCACCATATATCGGTATAGATGATATCAGCGCCCTTCACAGCCTCAAAAGGATCCTCAGTTATCGTTATCGTGCTATTATTCTCATCAGCCCAAGCCTTGCATTCAGAAGTCAGAGATGCTGCCGGGAACAGAGATGCCGGCGCACCTATCGCAAAGTCCATGCCTACCTTGCTAGCTCCTATCATAAGAGCATTGGCAACATTGTTCCTTCCATCCCCTATGAACGCAAGCTTCATCTCGCTCAGAGGCTTATTGAGATGCTCATATGCAGTCAGGAAATCCGCAAGCACCTGTGTCGGATGGTCATCATCCGTAAGGCCATTCCATACAGGGACACCTGAATACTTCGCAAGATCCTCGACCACGCTATGCTTGAATCCTCTGTACTCTATTCCATCGTATAGCCTTCCAAGGACCTTAGCTGTATCCTCAAGTGACTCCTTCTTCCCCATCTGGGAATTCGTGAGGAATGTCACTCCTGCCCCCTCATCGTAGGCTGCAACCTCGAATGAGCATCTTGTCCTTGTGGATGTCTTATCAAACAGAAGCACAATATTCTTTCCCGAAAGGAGCTTCCCGGATACGCCTGGATCTGTGTATGCACCTTTCTTCTTCTTGCTTTTCAGCTGGGCTGCCAGCTCAATCAGATAGAGAATCTCATCCTTTGAATAATCCTTCAGAGTTAAGAAGCTTCTGCCTTTTAAATTCATACCGACCTCCAATAATGTATAAATTATACATATTTATGCATATTATAACAAGCAATATTGCATATTTATTCCAATAGTTTTTCTTCCTGCACATCCACAGCCAGATCTTCAGGGAGCTCTATCCTCTGAAGCTTAACAGAGATCGTGTTGTTGCGCTTCACTGCCTTATCGACTTTCGTCGCAGCGCTTTCTAGCGATTTCTTCGTGGCTTCAAGCTCTTCTCCGAACTGGGAGAACTGCCTCTTGAGCACAGCGAACAGATCCCATACCTTCTTGGTGTTCTT
>CAKQTF010000208.1 GCA_934276695.1 uncultured Spirochaetales bacterium | reverse complement strand
CTGTCTCCGGTATCAGGAAGAAGCACGACAATTGTCTTTCCTTCATTCTCTGCCTTCTCTGCCTCTTTTATTGCAGCCCAGAGCGCAGCACCTGATGAGATGCCGACAAGAATCCCTTCGGTCTTCCCGAACATCCGGCCAGTCTCGAATGCGTCTTCATTTGAGACCGCTATGATCTCATCATAGATACTTGTATCAAGGACTGCAGGAACGAATCCTGCCCCTATCCCCTGGATCTTATGCGGTCCGGCAATGCCTGTTGAAAGCACAGCTGATGCACTCGGCTCAACAGCAATCACCTTAATGCTGCTCTTCCGGCTCTTCAGATAAGAACCTGTCCCTGTGATTGTCCCTCCAGTGCCTACTCCTGCTATGAAGATATCAACTGCACCATCTGTATCCTCCCAGATCTCAGGACCTGTGGTCTTAATGTGAGCCTGAGGATTTGCCTTGTTGGAGAACTGGCCTGGTATAAACGAATTAGGAATCCCTGCAGCAAGCTCTTCTGCCTTTGCAATTGCACCCTTCATGCCCTTTGCCCCTTCAGTGAGGACAAGTTCAGCACCATATGCCTTCATAAGCTGCCTCCGCTCAATAGACATTGTCTCTGGCATGACTATGATGATGCGGTAGCCTCTGGCTGCAGCAACAGAAGCAAGACCTATTCCTGTATTACCGGAAGTCGGCTCTATTATCACAGACTCAGGAGTAAGAATACCTCTGGCCTCTGCATCATCTATCATCTCACGTGCGATTCTATCCTTTACGCTTCCTGCTGGATTGAAGTACTCCAGTTTTGCAAGTACCCTTGCCTTGAGACCATATTTTCTCTCAATGCGAGTCAATTCAAGCAATGGTGTCTTTCCAATAAGCTGATCTGCAGATGAGTAAATCCTTGCCATATCTTCGCTCCTTTTATCCTACCTACATAGTAGGTTGGTTCTTTTTAATAAACATACAATACCTCACAAATTAATAATTGTCAACAAAGAAACATACAAAGCTCTCTTAGCAAGACATCTCATATTCATGTAAGCTCATGCTGAATCAATCTCTAAGATCAATCCAAACGGCTGTGTTTCACGTGCATTATCAATCGCAGCTTTGAACTTTGTAGCATTTGCTTCATTTGATTCTATCTGGTGAAATTCAACAGCATGTGCATCTCTATTTTCTTTCTTTAATTGCTGCTCTATAAGTAAAGATCTAGAGCGTCCTCTATCTTGTCCATTGTCAGTCCCTTCACTGATCCGTGCTGTTTCTGGTACTGCCTTAGGCACTCCAGCTCCATCGGGCACTCCTCTATCGGATATTTCCCGTTCATTGTTGCTACTGATTCCATCTCTTCCTCCGTCAGAAAGTCCTTCTCGAACGGCTGTTTCACTTCCATCTGCTTTATCTCCTTTATCTGCTGTATTCTTATTATCGCTTATTATCCTGTCTGTGGCACTAGCCATCTTCCTGTTGCTTTCAGATTCTGAGATGATCTCAGACTGCTTCTGCTTTGCCTCTTCAGATACCCGCTCTTCTGGTGCAAAGATTGAATCAAAGAATGCTCTGTTATCCATATCCATGACATTATGGGCCTTTCTGTAATTGAGTATGCTCTTGCAGAGTTTCTTGAGTTTCTCAAATATCCCATTGAGTATCTTGTTTGCAGATTTCTCACCCTCAATGTATCTTTCAAGGCCCTGAGAGAAAGCTTCTCCGATGCCTTCCTTCAGATCAGTCTTGCCATATACCCTCTCAATTTCCTTATACATATCTGAATCCTTATCAAGGGTATTGAGGAAGTGGTGGGCTAGTTCATGCGAGATTGTAAGAGGGGAGGTGTTATCTGATATATAGATGTTATTGCCTTCTATTCATCCAGACACAGCTCCGTCTGGCTCTTACCGCTGCTGTTGTAGAGTGCTACAGGATTCTTCTTGAATTCCTCTTCATACTTAGGCGCATATCAAATCTGCCTGTCCCTCCGTTTCCTTGTCTTTTATTCTGGCTTATTCGTTTCTGATTCTCTGTCTACTTTATTAGTATAAGTCCATCGATGGGCTTAAGAGCGGGCTGGAGGCATGGATAAGGCTTGCGCTGTCATCAGGGATCAGAGAGCTCGAGGGCTTTGTCAGCACAGTAAGGAGCCATATAAGCGGCATACTCAGCCATGTGAGATACCCGATCTCTAGCGGCAGGGTCGAAGGTGTCAACAACCTGATAAAGACAATCAGAAGGGAGGCCTATGGCTTCAGGAATACTGAGTACTTCTTCCTCAAAAGCATGCTCCTCAGCAGGAAGCCTCATTTCCGCTATTCTGCTCTGAAACTCTAGTTTCACACAATTTTTGTATAGAGCCATTTCCCTTATCCGCTACATCTCCATCCCCTCGTCAAAACCTGAATCACATATGAAAACGTGAAGAGCCAAAAAGTTGCTTTAACAAAAAAAATCCCCATGCGGGGACATAAAAAAACTGGCAACTACCTACTCTCCCGCGGACGAGCCGCAGTACCATCGGCGTAAGAGCGTTTTACTTCCGTGTTCGGGATGGGAACGGGTATTTCCACTCTGCTATGGTCACCAGTAAAAACATTCTGAAACACGAGCTTCGTGCGTCAGATGAAATAAACAAAAAAAAGCTGGCAGCGACCTACTCTCCCGCGGACGAGCCGCAGTACCATCGGCGTGAGCGTGTTTTACTTCCGTGTTCGGGATGGGAACGGGTATTTCCGCGCTGCTATGGCCACCAGCAGGTCCGCACGGCCAGAGGGCACAGCGGACCGGTCCGGGAACCGGACGGACAATATGGTCAAGCCTCACGACTTATTAGTAATGGTCGGCTGAGCATGTTGCCATGCTTGCACCGCCATCCTATCAACCAGCTAGTCTGGCTGGGTTCTTCAGAGGGCTCTGGGCCCTTGGGATGCCTAATCTTGGGGAGGGCTTCCCGCTTAGATGCTTTCAGCGGTTATCCCTTCCGAACGTCGCTACCCAGCGGTGCCCCTGGCGGGACAGCTGGTTCACAAGAGGTTCGTCCACTTCGGTCCTCTCGTACTAAAAGCAGGACCCCTCAAGCATCCAACGACTGCAGCAGATAGGGACCGAACTGTCTCACGACGTTCTGAACCCAGCTCGCGTACCGCTTTAATTGGCGAACAGCCAAACCC
>CAKQTF010000207.1 GCA_934276695.1 uncultured Spirochaetales bacterium | reverse complement strand
CCCTCATTGCCTTGTCTGCATTCTTTGCGGATAAAGTGACATAACCGAACATGATCAGGTCCTCTTTATGAACTCTTCACCGCACTTAGGGCATCTGATCTTTATTTTGCCTCTGCCTTTCGGGACTCTGAGCTCTGTGCTGCACTTCGGGCATCTGTAATATGCATAGGTCTTCTTGCTTTCCTTCCTTTCGGCTTTCCTGCGCCTTGCCTCTTCCTTTGCCCTTGCTTTATCCTCTCTTGCTCTTTGTCTTTCCTCTGCGCCAGTAGGAGTTGCATTCCTGTATCCAGAATAATCAGTGCTGCCTCCGTTCCAGTAGGAGGATGAGCTGCGATCTGAATAATCTGCCTTCTTCCCGAAGATGGCAAGGAATCTGTCATTCTCCTCTCTGCGCTTCGGTATATTCCTGCTCAGCATTCTGAAGCCTGAATAGATAGCTAGTGCAAGTGCTACTGCATCGAGGATAAGCTTTGCTGTCTCATTATCAATAACTGATGCGATGACGAGTATGATGACAGCTGTTACGACAAGGAATACAGATAGATGGTCAGAGCCATTACGTCTCTGGAAAGGTGCATTATTCTGAATCATAGTACTAAATATAGTTACAACAGGCCCAGTTGCCAATGTTGGTCCAGTCTATTTTCTTGTATTTTTTGTGTATTAGTGGATTAATATTCTCATGAGGATTATTGCGCATAGAGGCTGGAGCGGACGCTATCCAGAGAATACGATGCTTGCTTTTGAGAAAGCTGCGGAAGCAGGCGCTGATGGCATAGAGCTTGATGTCCATCTTTCAAGGGATGGGGAAGTGATGATCATTCATGATGAGGCACTCAGCCGCACTGCAGGGAAGGATGGTGAGATCTCTGACTATTCCCGCTCGGAGCTTGAGAGGATATCTGCAGGGCTTACGAAGGACAATCAGTATGGGTTCACCCCGATTCCGTCCTTAGAGGAGTTCCTGTCATTCCTATCAGGCACATCAATGATTGTGAATATCGAGCTGAAGACAGCACCTGTGTACTATCCGGGAATAGAGGAGAAGACACTTGGCCTTGTCAGAAGATACGGCCTTGAGGATCGTGTCATATTCTCATCATTCAACTGGCTCTCTGTCATCAAGCTCAAGAAGCTATGCCCTGAGATTCCCGGAGGACTGCTGATTGCATCCCCAGCGATCCGCTCAATAGGATATGAGATACATGATCTTGGACTTGAAGCATATCATCCCGAGTTCTCTCTTCTCTCTGATGAGTCTGTCTCTGAATGCCGCAGGAACGGCACTCAGATAAATGCCTGGACGGTCAATTCTGAAGATGATATGAGAGCGTGCATGGCCTGGGGTATCGATGGCCTCATCACCAATAACCCAGACCTTGCCATAAGGCTATTCAGATAGGTCTTCGCACCATCTCTTCAGGAATACCTCTGTGCTCCTGTTCATCTCATCCATGAATGCGGATGAGTACTTCCTGTTGAAGTAGTGGTCTGCGAATGTCCTGACCTTATCATGCGGAAGGATTCCTCTCTTCTCATACTGCTCTGTATGCCTTTCATACATCTTATTGCATTCAGCCACATCCTGTTTATGGTAGCGGTTAGGGAAGAATATGTACTTCTCATCAGGTCTCAGTGTCATCTCACCATGCCTTTCCTTCGGATATCCGAAGATCAGCATGGAAGCCGGAGCTGCAAGAGGAGGAAGGTCCAGAAGAGCCTGGAGCTCCTCATAGTTCTCGATTATATCCCCGATGAAGCAGGATCCAAGCCCGAGTGCCTCTGCTGCTATCACTGCATTCTCTGATGCAATCACAGCATCCTGCATTGCAAGATGGAAATCTCCAGGACCTGGATGGCGCAGCGCTTTTCCTGTTCTTCCTACGCTTCCGCCTTCCTTTATCCAGGAATACCATCTCTCCATGTCTGCAAGGAACACCCATACGCCAGGGGCCTTTGCGATCATGGGCTGGTTGTCGCATAGCTTTGCGAGCTTCTCCTTTGTATCCTTGTCTGTCACCTCTATGACAGAATACATTGTCATGTTGCCAGCGCTCGGAGCTCTCAGCGTCAGCTCCTTCAGCTTCATCAGTGTCTCTTCCTCTATTGGCCTGTCTTCAAAGGCCCTTATTGATCTTCTGTTCTCAATAAGCTTTATCGTCTCTGTGTTCATGTCTCTAAGGATATTTGAGCATTCTGATGTTTGCAAGCCTGTGATGTATTCATATAAAAGAAGTCCAAGCTGTTGACAATGTGTAAAAATGAGAATTATTCTCAGTTTATGTCCTATTCAACAGTACATAGAAATGAGATCATCAGCTTCTTCCAGACGCACAAGGAGGAGGTATTCTCTCCTGATGATATTGCTTCTGCGCTCCCGGATATACCAAGCAGCACAATATACAGGCTGCTTGGGAAGCTCAGGGAGGAGGGGCTTCTTGAGAGAGTGTCATGCATTGACCGTAAGACAGGATACAGATATGCAGATCCTGTATCATGTCCTCATCATCTCCATCTCCACTGCCAGAGATGCGGCCATATTGAGCATCTGTCAGAAGAAGAGAGCGAGGAGATTGCAAGGATTCTTGAGAAGAGCGCGGACTTTATGCCATCAATGTCCTCATCGCTTGAAGGGCTCTGCAGGGAGTGCCGCTCAAAATGAAGAGAATCCTGATTCTTCTCATAGCATCCATGCTCTTATTCTCATGTGCCAGGAAAACTGGCGATGATGGTTCATTCACTGTCGTTGCGATAGATTTCCCATCATACGATGCGGCAAGGTTCCTCCTCGGGGATGATGCAGAGCTTAAGATGCTTCTTCATCCGGGCGTTGAGATGCATAGCTATGAGCCTACGCCTAAGGACATGATCGAGATTGCAGGGGCTGATCTTGTCATCTTCGCCGGAGGGCCTTCTGATGAATGGGTATACAGAATCTTAGAGAGTGTTGATAACTCTGAGTATTTCACTCTGGTCTCTGCTGCTGAGACGCTCTCTGAGGAGCATGCCGAGGGAATGGAGGCTGATGGGGATGGAGATGAGGATGAGATTGATGAGCATGTCTGGACAAGTCCGATCAATGAGATTGCAATCCTCCGCGCGCTTTCACTGAGGCTCGGAGAGCTTACAGGAGGATATGATGCATATGAAGAGCGCTTTGAAAGGGCAGAGCAG
>CAKQTF010000206.1 GCA_934276695.1 uncultured Spirochaetales bacterium | reverse complement strand
ATTGGTAAACATCTTCATAAGAGGATTTGTAAGGAGCCCGCTCTGCTCAACTTCTCCAGCATAAGGGAAAGGACCTGCAGCGAGAGCTATAGATGCCGAATGAGACAGAATATCTATTGCCATATCAGGGACCATTGGCTTAAGCACCTCAGGGAGCCCTTCCTGATATTTTGCAGAATTGAACATGTCAGCATTAGTCGGGAACATTGCATATGGATAACTGAGGTAGAAATCCAGAAGATTATTATCTGTATAGCAGAATTCAAGGAATGCCTCAGCAAGCTCCGTATTGCCCTTAGCTGGAACAGAGAATCCTACCCACCCCATATACTGTGAATTAGTCTTACGAGGAGGAATCTGGAAGTATTTGACATCGTCAATGCTTTCTGGCGAGATCTTCATCACATTGTAATAGATTTCCGGAGTATCAATCCTTGACATGATTGTGCCATTTGCAACAAGTTCTCTCACATTCGCCTGTGTATAGCTGAGAATCCCAGATGGAGAACAGTCCCTTATAAGCTTATAGAGGTAATCATATGTCTCTATCATTGCAGCCTTATCTTCTGCATCAATATCAACATACCAGTTTCCCTTTGCATCCACATTCACAAGATTCACACCATTGCCCTGAAGGAACGACCAGAGGGTCTTTACCGCATGATTGCCCTCTCCGAGTGGAACGCCAAACCCATAACGGTTCTTCGATGGATCAGTCACAGCCTTACAGAGCTCATAATACTCCTCCCATGTCTCAGGAAGCTTGCTGATCCCAGCCTCTTTAAGCCAGCTTTCCCTGTAATATGCGACAACTGGTGTGATATAAAGAGGAACTGCATAAATTCCACCATCTGTGCTTGAACCTAACACAGACAAGCTTGTTCCAAGGAATGAATCCTTTCCTCCAATCTTATCAATGAATGATGATAGCTCAGCCAGTCCACCGCTCTCAGAAAGGGTCTGAGGAGTTCCCTGTCCTACAACTGTGAGATCTGGAGGATTTCCAGCCATAATTGCAGCCATCAGCTTATCTAATACGCCACTCCAAGGCATAACAGATATCTCAACATCAACACCAGGATGAAGTGCTTCAAAGCGTTCTCCGAGCTTCTCAAGCTCTGTTGCCCTCTCTTTCTGCGTTAATGTTGACCAGATTTTGAGAGTTCCCTTAAGCTCACTGCTGCCAGAGCTACTAGCGGCAGTCTTCTCTGCAGTTCCGCCTGCAAAGACAATACCAACGGCTAATAAAAGAGTAGCCACACAAATGAGGATACGTTTCATACCTTTTCTCCTTTTGTTATAAATCTGAGTTAATTGCTCTTTGGATAAACCTTAAATGCCTCCAGCGCATCAAAATCAATTTCAATACCGATTCCAGGTCCGGATGGGGCTGCAATCTCACCATTTGAATCAAGCTTTATGTGTTTTCTAAACATTGCACTCAGTAATGAATTCAGATTAGTGTCATAGTATTCTGCAATCAGTCCATTAGGTATTGCTGATACCAAGTGAGAATGGATTTCCTGATCTCCATGAGGAGCAATAAGGACATGGCATGCCTGAGCATAATCTGCGACCTTTTTCCATTCTGTCAGCCCTCCTAGAACAAGAGCATCTGTGTTATAGACTTCTGCAGCACCTCTATCAATAAGCTCTTTGAAGCCCCACTTTGTGTATTCATTCTCACCGACTGCGATAGGAGTATCTAAGCGGAGTCTAAGCTCTGCGCAGCCATCTATATCATCGGGGGAAAGGGGCTCCTCAAACCAGAAAATATCCCTTTTATCAAGCTCTCTTCCAATCTTAAGGGCTGTTATACGGTCATATGCGTTATTGGCATCAACCAGCAGCTTGCAGTCCTTTCCTATTGCATCCCTGACAGCATCAATCCTATCAAGATCTTCAGAAACAGATACAGCACCGATTTTCATCTTTATTGCTTTTGCACCCTTTCTGATATTCTCTTTCATCTCATTCTGTAGCTCAGCTAATCCCTTTCCCTTCTCATAGTACCCTCCGGCTATGTACGCAGGAATCGTATCCCGGAATCCTCCCATAAGCTGGCGGATTGGTCTGCCTGCAGTCTTTCCAATGATATCCCACATAGCCATATCGATACCGCTTATAGCTCTGGTTTCAAATCCTTTACGTCCGAACACCTTCGGAAGATACATTGAATCCCAGATTCGCTCTGTATTGAATGGATCCTGCCCGATTATATATGGACGGAGATTAAGCATCGTATGATAGACAACTTCTGTTCCATGTGCCCAGCCTATTCCTTCTACTCCACTATCCGTGAAAACCCTGCATATGCATATATCCGTTGTTGCATATGTATATTTACCATTTGAATATGGCTGTCTATGCCTACCCTGATAAGCACTAACCTGCAAATCTGTTATCTTCATATATGCTCCATTTGTATACTAATTGTATACAATGAGTATACATTACATATCTGAGATGTCAATTTTATTTTTCATGAACCAAACAACAGGAAAACACTGAACTATGATGCAGCCAATCAAGCATTAGCCATTGGGGATCATACTACCAATGCCATCACCTGACAGAAGAACAGCCATCCTGAAGATGGCTGAAAATGTCATTAACATATGGAGAATCATCTGTTTTTCAATCTTTCAATGAATGCCTTTGCATCATCATAGCCAGAGAGGTCCTGATGAGTTGAATAATACTCCGGATGATACTGGATTCCGATGATGAAGGTCTTATCTGAACGTTCCATAGCCTCAATTACCGGCCCCGCATATGCTGTATCAATAAGATTGTGTCCTGATTCGAACAATACAGCCTGATGATGGGAAGATGCAACTTCATTAATATGGCTATCAGGGATAAGGCTGTTGAGAACTGAGTTCTTACTGCATATATCAATGGAATGGAATGTATATTTCCCATCCTCTGGCCTATGGACTCCTTCAAGCTCTGGATAAGATGATGGTATATCCTCAATGAGTTTTAGTCCGGACGCCACAGCAAGCATCTGCATTCCCCTGCATATACCAAGTGTCGGGATATCATGATCTATTGCATATCTCATCAGCAGGAAATCAGATGCATCACGCTCCGGATTATACATATAGTCAAAGCCCGGCTCGTATCCGCTTCGGTATAATGATGGTGATATATCCTCACCACCACTGAATACCAAGA
>CAKQTF010000205.1 GCA_934276695.1 uncultured Spirochaetales bacterium | reverse complement strand
ATACAGTGCACCTACTTTAGCAAGGTCAGCATTTGCACCTATTGCCTTGGCTGCTGCATATGCAAGATCCGAGACATTCTTTGCATGGTTATATGTGCCCTGTGCAACCTGATTGAGGCGATTCAGAGAAGGAGTATCAGTGAAGGATAGCTCATGAAGCCTGTAAGATGTCGGGATATTGAACATCACTTCAAGGACTGGAAGTATCACTGACATCAGTATGTAAGATCCGATTATGTTAATTATTGCCGCTATAATGCTATATATTATCTGCATTAGGCTGAGTGAATACATCAGAGACACAGCAAAAGAGATCAGCCCTGCAAGGCCTGCAGCAATAAGAGACTGGAAGATTATATCTATTCTGTTTCTTCCATAGTTTATCAATGATACAAGAACGAGAGAGATAAGGACGAAATAGAACATGGTAAAAGACCGGCTTGTCGGCCACAGTAGCTGGCAGAATGCCATCAGGACAGAAACACTGAACCCTACCCTTTTCTTATTCGTTATAAATCCAGCTAAGAGCACAGCAACAAAATATGGAAGGAATGGATCGACATATGAGATATCATGCTTCAGCAGATAATATGAGATGAAGAAACCGCCTGTGATTGATAGTATCACAAGGATCATCACAATAAGGGAATACAGACCAAGCCGGTATTTATACTGAATTGACGAAAAGAAGAAGTAATAGAAGAAAAACAGGGCCAGGCTAAGAAACACAACAGTGGAAAGTGCCTTTGCCGGAGATATATTGTAGCTTTCAAACGTCTGATAGCGCTCTATTGTCCTAAGCTGAGACTCTGTCACTATTGTATCGGCCTTCAGTATCTGATCTCCTTTCCGGATTTCAACTACAACAGGCTCAACCTGGCTTTCTGCTTTAGCTATCAGAACCTCTGTCAGAGACTCATCATAATGGACATTCGGTACAGCCAGTATGCTGATTGCATCAGCAATAGCAGAAACAAGAGAGACATCAAGCGTAGGATATGTCCTTCCAAGCCATGTAATCACATATGATGGTATATCGCTTTTCAGGAAAAGCTCTGATATGCGCTTTCTTTCCATTGCAGTGCTGAAATCAAAATCAGTTGCCTTCTCAACATCCACATAGAATTTGCCGCTCTGCACCAGTGGCATAAGCTCATCATCAGATACTATACCTGTCATTATAAGCTGTATTATCCCTTCCTCCGAGAGACGGGCAGCCAGTATTCGGTCCTTATCAGAATAGGAATCAAGCCTTGCCCCTACATCTGATGGATCCTCAATGTTATTCTTTCTGAAAAAACCAGCAAGGGAATTTCCGGCTGAAGCCTCATTGCAGAACTCAGAAGCAAGAGATCTCATATAAACCGTGTCAGAGACTGAATATGAGAACTGAGGAAGAATGGAATCAGAGGCTTTTGCCAGCTTCTTCTCAGTCTCAACCTCATCTATATAAGAATAGTCATAAGGAGCATATACATTCTCATCTGAAAGTTCTCCGGCCCTGTATGCCCTAGTAGTCTTTATAGTTGCAAAAGAACCTCCCGAGAGGATTATTGTGAAAATCATCTGGAGTAAAATGAACAGCAATGACAGAAGAAGCAATACTATGCGCTGTGCTTTTGACATAAATCCCAAAGAAGATCTGAATTCAGATGGCTTTCTCACTACTTGCTCTCCTTAAGATACGCCTTGACAATCTCCCTTACAACATGAGATCTCACAGTATCCTGTTCCGTGAATTTTATCATGGAAATGCCTTCTATTCCATCCAGTATCCGGATTGCTTCAAGGAAACCAGAATCGGACTTATGAGGAAGATCTATCTGGGAAGGATCACCTGCAACTATAGCCTGGCAGTTCTCACCGAGTCTCGTGAGGAACATCTTCATCTGAGCAGAAGTCGCATTCTGTGCTTCATCAAGGATGACAACTGCATTATTAAGGCTACGGCCTCTCATATATGCAAGAGGTGCTATTTCTATTGCGTTATTATCCTCAAGCCGCTTTATCTGGGCTGGAGAGATCATAGCATTCATTGCATCATAGAGAGGTGCAAGAAATGGGCCCAGTTTCTGTGATAGATCTCCTGGAAGGAAGCCTAGTGATTCTCCTGCTTCGACAACAGGCCTTGTAAGGACAACACGTCCTTTTACCCCGCTTAGTACAAGAGACAGAGCCCATGCTACAGCAAGATATGTCTTTCCTGTTCCGGCAGGACCGGATGCGAACACAACAGGAGATCGCCTTAATGCGCTGAGCATCTGCTTCTGAGCTATGCTTTTCGGCCAGACAGTCCTTGCAAATATCTTTATATTCTGCTTTTCATCAGTATCTGAAAGTCCATGCTCCAGATGCTCTGCATGATGCGGATCATCAGGTAGCTGGGCTTCCATGCATATCTCACCCTCTGTCAGAGCGCCTTTTATCTGAGCAGCCTTCTCAAGGCGCATCATTAGAGGCCGGAAAAGAGGAGAACTTCCGGCTGCAGTGATGGAATTGCCACGCACAATCAGATCAGTGCCAAGGATAAGCTCTAGATAAGAAAGGTTCCTATCATTACTTCCAAGAATATTACAGATTAAATCATTCGGGAAAACAAAAGTCTCTGCCATTTCTTATTTCTTCTCCCATTCTGAAGTCACATTATTTCTTGCCCATGTCTGATCCACTTTCAGATCAGGCAGTGTCTTCCATGCCAGATATATACTGAACTCAGGAACAAGACTGTACCTGTTATTTGACAGTACAACCTGAGCCTTATAAGCGCAATGTAGATCCCAGTCTTCCATATAATGGACAAATTCAAGCTTTGCGCTGTTCATTATGAAAGATGTATGGCTTCTTCCGCTTCCAAAGAAATCAAAAGACCGGCACAGGTCCTCGAAAAGAAGAGGAAATGAGAATCTTTCATTCTGATCAAAATACCTGTAGAAGCTGTTATTGTTTGTGGTGAATGAGAATTTCATATCAAGGAACTCAGCAATTGAGAAGACAAAAGAAGGTGTTATAGAGAAGGACGAATTATATTTATTGATAAAATCTATCTTCATTGATGATGTCAGGCCAAAATCAAAATACAGACGTCCTTTCCAGAGCTGGAATTCTGCACTTTTCAGATTGACTTTCAATGAAATATCAGAAAAAGACAGCTCTGAGCTACTTGTGCTGAGCCAATTGAAGCCAGCT
>CAKQTF010000204.1 GCA_934276695.1 uncultured Spirochaetales bacterium | reverse complement strand
GCGGAAAGCATACCCAGAGGCCCTTTCTTCTGAAGTCCGGTCTTTATCTGATGGGCTTTCTTGTGTCAAGGAAAGAACCGGACAGAAATTCGTTATAATCATTGATGAGTGGGATGTGCTTATAAGGGATGGAAATATAAGTGAGCGGGTACAGGAAGAGTATATTGATTTTCTAAGAAGCCTGTTCAAAGGCACAGCGCCGACAAAATACATACAGCTTGCATATCTTACAGGTATTCTCCCTATAAAAAAGGAAAAAGCTCAATCAGCGGTGAATAATCTGGATGAATTCACAATGCTGCAGGCTTTTAATCTAGCTCCGTATGTTGGTTTTACAGAGAGTGAGGTGCAGAAGCTCTGCATAGAATACAGCTGCGATTCTGATATGGTGAGAAAATGGTATGACGGATATCTGCTTGATGGCCAGCATATATACAATCCAAAAGCAGTTGTGAGCGTGATGCAGAAGGGGAAGTTCCGGAGCTATTGGTCAGAAACTGGATCATATGAAGTTGTCATTCCATTGATATGCATGGATTATGATGGGCTGAAGAGCTCGATTGTTGAGATGATTTCAGGTGTTGGTGTCAGCGTCAATACTGCTGCATTCAAGAATGATCCGGCAAGAATCAGAAGCAGGGATGATTTGCTTACATATCTGATTCATCTTGGGTATCTTGCATACGACAATGATAAAGGGATAGCTTTCATCCCTAATGAGGAAATCCGGCAGGAGCTGAGCATAGCTGTTGAAAACAGTGATTGGGATGATGTCATCATGTTTCAGCAGGAGTCAGATAAACTGCTCAATGCTACACTGGATCTTGATGAGAAGAAAGTGGCTTCTGAAATAGGAAAGACACATTCGGATTATGCCTCAGTGATAAAATACAATGATGAGAATGCTCTGAGTAGCACTATAGCAATTGCTTATCTAAGCGCATTGAGATATTACTTCAAGCCTATAAGGGAGTTTCCTTCAGAAGAAGGGTTTGCTGATTTTGTCTTTATTCCTAAGCCTGAATACAGGAATAACCATCCGGCTCTTGTGATTGAACTGAAGTGGAACAGGGATGCAGAGACCGCCTTAAGCCAGATTAGGGAAGGAAGATATCCAGACTCCATCGCAGACTACACCGGCAATATCCTGCTTGTCGGGATAAGCTATGACAAAAAAGACAAAAGCCCATGGCTGTGTGATTGAGAAGTATGCCAAAGGGTAGCATTCTCCTTCAGAGTGTCATTTGACCTCAGCTCTTCCAGGCTTTTTATGCATCTGCATGGAAGAGCTCTCATCTGCTCTTCAGATTGCTCAGATCTATCCTGTATGCCATGTCTCCTATCTCGGTATCAGAGATGAACATTGCCATGTATATCGGAAGATAGTTGATCTTTTCTTTCTTGGCTATATTGTCATTGCATAGGACAAATGCCTCCTCAATTCCGTATTCTGTATTTTCAAGGACATTATTCAGCGCACTGTGCCTGCTGTAGCTTTTCCCTGACTTGACTTCTATCGGGGTGGCTCTATCGTTAAGCTTTATCACAAAATCAAGCTCACCCTGTTTTTTGCTGTTAAAATAATAAAGCTTGAATCCATGAGCTTTCAGTTCCTCTGCTATTGCATTCTCATAAACCGCACCGAAGTATATCCCTGCTTCGTTGTTGAGAATCTTAAGCTGTATCCCATCTGCATACTGCGATGTCAGGAGGCCGACATCATTGGAGAACAGCTTGAACAGGTTTCTGAGCTTTGCCAGTTCAAGTGGTGCCACTTACATTATATGCAGGTAGAGCAACTCCTGCTTCCCTCAGCCATATGAAACTATCCTCGCATCTTCTGAATCTGATATTCTCATTTAGCTTCTTGAGTATGAAGCGCTTGTTCTGGTTGTTTAACTCTGCTGGGATAAGATCAAATATATCATCTATGTAAAGCTTGTTTTCACTGTCATACTGTGCTATGTCAGCCTTGTACATTGCAATGATGGAGTTCTGTATACTGATTATTCTCTGTATGTTGTTTGTATCAGTATAAGCCTGCACTGCTGCCGGCATTCCTCCGACTACAAGATACAGCCTGAATATGCTCATCATCTTCTCATGGATGAAACTGTCAACAGGCTTCCTTGCTGTAAAGCATCTTCTCAGGGTTGTGATGACATCCTCTGGAACACCGCATGCAAGTGAGAATTCCTCTAAATCCTGAGGATGCATCTCCTTTATTGTCAGATAGCCAACAGGAATTGACCGTATATCCTTGAGTTGCACGCCAAGCAGTGATCCGCTGAGTACGTATCTATAGCTTCCTTCCTCAATAAGAAATTTAATGCTTGTAAGTACATCAGGGATCACCTGAATCTCATCGAGGAAGATAAGCGTCTCTCCTGGCCTCATCTCCTGACCTGCTATTGCAGATATTCTCAGTATCAGATCCTTTGCGTTTTCAGCACTTGAGAATGCCTTTAGAGCATCTTTGTCATTCAGAAAGTTTATTTCAAGGAAATATTTGAAATGTTTTTTCCGAATTCTCTGATTGAATAGGTTTTGCCGATCTGCCTGGCTCCTGTAATAAGCAATGCCTGCTTATTGTCACTGAGAAAAAACTTCCTCATGTATCCATCAATCTTTCTGCTTAGCATGATAAAGACCTTTTACACTGCTTTTTACTATGAATCAACCGCTTTTCCAACTCATAAAATAGCTAATTTGTCACTTTTTTCAATTTTAGTGATAGCAGATGCCACAGTAAGTGCCTTATTTAGAGAACAGCCTGCTGAGGAAGCCCTTCTTCTCTTCATATTCAGTGCATTCATAGCCCAGAAGTCGGTATCCTGTCGGGGCAATGGCTTCAATGAATCTGCTTTCAGGTATTACCTCTTCTGAGATGACTGTTGTCTCTCCTTTCTTCGCCGACGATGATACCTTTCTTACATTAAGGCTATGCCTTATCGCATCATTGACATGGCTTTCGCACATTGAGCAGGCCATCCCATCAATTCTCAGTGTTATCTTCTTCATAGTTAGTAACCTCTAACTCAGAGATAAGGCTTTTATGCTTTTTTTTCAATAGGGAAGGTGAAAATAAAAAACCGAGATTTCTCTCGGTTTTACAGATGAGCCGCAAAGGCTTCGAACCTTTGACCCACAGATTAAGAGTCTGTTGCTCTACCAGCTGAGCTAGCGGCCCATTCAAGAG
>CAKQTF010000203.1 GCA_934276695.1 uncultured Spirochaetales bacterium | reverse complement strand
TTCCCAAGATATGTATTCGGATTCTCTTCCTTCATTGTGAATGAGATGTGCGCTGCTATTATCAGTCCTAATGTATTTATGAGAGAGCGTATCTCGCTTTCCTTCAGAAAGCATTCCCTCTCGCTCTCGTTTGTCCTCCTGGTTGTGATCAGAAGTACTCTTGGTGCGCTATTGCCTGTTTCCATATCATGATTCCCGTTATTCAGATGCCAATTATACAGAAGAGTGGCGAAGGGTGGAAGAAGGAGTGTTAATATGCTATATTCTCTTTTTGTCTGAGAGGTGAATAATGGCTCTTAATTGTGGTATTGTCGGATTGCCGAATGTTGGTAAATCAACTATTTTCTCTGCAGTCACATCTGCTCCTGCAGAAGCTGCCAACTATCCATTCTGCACTATAGATCCTAACATCGGCATAGTTGCTGTTCCTGATAAACGGCTTGACCGGATTGTATCCCTGATCCCGCCTGCAAAGGTGGTTCCTGCTACTGTCGAGTTTGTGGATATTGCAGGTCTTGTAAAGGGTGCAAGCCAGGGTGAGGGGCTTGGAAACAGGTTCCTGGCATCAATAAGGGAAGTCGGCGTCATTGCCCATGTCGTGAGATGCTTTGAGAATTCAGATATAATCCATGTAAGCAACAGAATTGATCCTGCTTCGGATATAGAGACGATAAATATTGAACTTGCCCTCGCTGATTATGAGACAGTGGATAAGCGCTATCAGAAGCAGAGTAAGATGGGCCGTGTCGATAAGGCACAGCAGAAGGAGAATGAAAAGGTCCTTCCTATATATGAGAAGCTGCTGAAGTGCCTGTCAGAAGGCATTCCTGCTAGGACACTTAACCTTGATGAGGATGAGCTTGCTGCAGTGTATGACCTTCATCTTATGACGCTCAAGCCTGTCATCTATGTCTGCAATGTGGATGAGAATGGCATTCTTGAGGACAATGAGTATGTGAAGGCTGTCAGGAAGATCGCAGATGCGGAGAATGCTCCGGTTGTCGTGATCTGCGGTAAGATCGAGGCTGAGATCGCAGCGCTTGAGAGCGAGGAGGACAGGAAGGAGTTCCTTGAATCTGTAGGCCTTGAGGAATCCGGGCTCAATCCGCTGATCCGCGCTGCTTACAAGGCGCTTGGCCTGAGGACATTCTTCACCGCAGGTCCTGATGAGGACAGGGCATGGACGTTCAGGGAAGGCATGAAGGCTCCTCAGTGTGCAGGAATCATACATACTGACTTTGAGAAGGGCTTCATAAAGGCTGAGGTCTATAACTGCGAGGATCTGTTCAGTCTCGGCAGTGAGCTGAAGGTGAAGGAAGCAGGCAAGATGAGGCTTGAAGGCAAGGAGTATGTTGTCCAGGATGGTGACATTGTCTTCTTCAAGTTCAATGTCTGATATTCCTGTTCTGTATATCTTTCGATAATCTGCTGGAAGCCAGGGATAGGCATTAGCTCCGTGCCTGGCTTTCAGAAAATCACAGCATAGAGAATAAGTGCTGGGTCTCCGTCAGGCGTGGCAGACCATCTGATGATGGCACATTCTGGTATATAGATGCTGTGGAGGAAGCCCTGTGCTTCGGATGGATTGATAGCACTGTCAGGACGATGGATAACAGTGTCATGCAGCGTCTTGCTCCTAGAAGGAAGGGGAATATACCGGGCCTGAGCTGAATAAGGGGCGCTGCAGAAGACCTAAGAGCCTATGGCTGATGACGGATTCCGGGATGACAGTGCTCCCTGGTATGTCTGAGAATGGCTTCTGCATTGCGCCTGATATTATCGATGCGCTTCGCTCTGCCACTGTGCCCTGGGGAACTTCAGAAGCCGCCTTCAGAAGCTCCTTGATAACACAAAGGCAGGAGTCATGTATGGCGAGTGGAATGATAATGGCAGGCTTCTTCAGCCATTGGTGCTATGAGCGCTGCCTAGCAGCTTCTCTGATATCTTCCTCATTCTGCATTCAATAACCTTGATTTCCTTTCTATCGAATGTCACGAGGCCGTTCACTTCCTCCTCTACATCCGAAAGCTGTGTGTATACTGATGCAGCAAGCCCTTTGTCTTTTGCTGGTATTATCTCTTCTTCATAAAGCCGCTCGATTGCTTCTGTGAGCTCCTCTGGAGTGCTTAGCTTCCTGTATACGAAGATACGGCCATCAGGTGAATGGCCTGGTATCCTGAGACCATAGCCACCGAACTCTGATAGTATAGTGATTCTGCCTCTTCTGTCCTTCCTGAATCTGTAAGGCCTGAAATAGACATGCTGTGACCTGAATGGTGCAAGTCCCTGGTCGTGCCATCCTGAATCAGCATCATATGGCCTTGAGCTGTCGGCCTGTTTCAGCTTTGCTGTTATCCGTGCTGAATCAAACTGTCCCCATCCCTCATTGAAGACTGTCCATAATGCAATGGATACTGTGTTCCTGAGATGTCTTACTGTAGCCACTGCATTCTCTTCCCAGAGTCTCATCATATTGCTGTCATTCCGTGCCAGAAGCCTGCGGTGCTTCTCATCGTTGAGAAAGGATCCTATGATCAGCGGGGCCTTCACGGCTGCGCTATTATATCTTCCTCCTCCGTTTATCATATCCTGCCAGACAAGAAGCCCTATGGAATCTGCGTAGTAATACCATCTTAAAGGCTCAGTCTTTATATGTTTCCTGACTGCATTGAAGCCCATGCGCTTTATCATCATCAGGTCATTCCTCATATCCTCATAGCTCTCTGGTGTGTATAGCCCGCCTTTGTAGTATCCCTGGTCGAGGATCCCATGGTGGAATATCCTCTTTCCATTCAGAAGTAGCTCGTCTTCTGATGTTCCGAATGTCCTTAGTCCGACATAGCTTCTTATCCTGTCGTGCTCTGTCTCAAGTGTGAAATGATATAGATATGGATCATCCGGGCTCCATAGGTGAGGGTTTTCTATCCTGATGAATGTGCGCTCATTTCCCCGTATGCTATATTCATCATCATTGATTCTGAGTATCAGCTCAGGGCTGTCTGTATCGGCTGTTATATGAAAGCCTGTGAGCTCTGGCTCCAGCCTGATATCCCTTATGTATCCAGTGCTTACAGCCTCCAGCCATACGCTCTGCCATATGCCGCTCTGAGGAGTATACCCGATCCCGCCATGCCTGAGCTTCTGCTTTCCTCTTTCCTGCTCACTTGTGTCTGTTGGGTCTTTCACAATCACCTCAACAT
>CAKQTF010000202.1 GCA_934276695.1 uncultured Spirochaetales bacterium | reverse complement strand
ATGCATGTATATTCAATTTTACAGGAATAAGGCAATTCCCAAATAAAACATGAAGTATTCATTTTATGGAAATTGATATGGTTTAAGTGTTACAGAGATATAGATTCCCAAATTGCATGTTTATGCAAATGACTCATAGCATAGGAATACAATGGAAGAGATTATTGTTGATTATGAATGTTCAGTTTTTGAATTTTGATACAACCTAGATTTCTCAGTTCAAAAAATGTATCTGCGGGAAAATGGGAAACTTTTAATGGTGCTTTGAGGAAGCTTTGAGAAAAACTTTTGGAATATAAAAGTGAAAACTAAAGCAAAAGGAAGAAATTAAGTATTAATAAGAAAAGCAAATATTTCTCTAATTTCCCTAATTTAGCAAAAGCTCTCGGGTTCGAGCCCCGTCTCTCACGAACAAGACTCTAGGTTCTGCTTAGAGTCTTTTTTTCTTCGGGGTCACTGAATTAAAGCTGTTTTAATAACCTGAATCCTGCTTTAATAACTATGACATCTGAATAGAGAACAGCTTATCAGTAGCCTCATTTGGAGGACAGTCAAGCAATTTTGCAAGGTATTCCCTCTGAGTCCTGCTCACCAGTCCTTTAAGCTCCTTTGCCTTTTTCAGGTGTTCTATCTTCACCTTCGAGAATGTAATCTTGTCAAGGGCAGTGCGGATGGAATTCAGTGTCCACTGACCATTGAAGCCATCCATCCTCCTGCGGATCTCGGAAATCAGGATTGACGAGATGAACAGCGTGAACAGCTTCCCGTCCATGGCCTTGGCCAAATGCGTGCCCAGCCTTTTGGCATCCTGTTCGTTCTTTAGGTCATAGAATGCCTTTTCGACAGCATCCTTGGACCTGTAGATTTCCAGGACCTCGCGGCTGGAGAGATCCACCCGGTCAGTCACGATTGCCAGATAGCCAGCGTAGCGGCTTTCGGCATCCTCAAGGGCTTTTTCCTTGTAGGAGTAAGTCTTCTTCCCAGCACCATCAACGGTCTCGGCATTCATGTCGAAATACTTTGCATAAAGAGCGGCATGGGCGTCGTTCCACTCTCCTGCATTGAGCTCCCTGAAGCATTCAGCAAGCTTCATGTCCAGCTTCATTCCTCTCTTGCCTGCATCTTCGTTGTCGGATGTATAGACATGGATCCGGCATGGCCAGTGGAGGTTTTCATTGCTCCAGTACTGCAAAGATGATGTCTTTGCATAGACGGCCTCTCCGTTTCCGGTGACTATTATGTTTGACGGATGCCTGATCGAGGACCTTGCTTCATCAATGGCATCCTTTGCCTTGCCTGCCGAGAGAGGCATGGCGACGATGAACTGGTAACCGAAGCTGTACATTGAATTTATGTTGTGTGCGGCATAGAAGCCCTTGTCCATGACGAACAGGAGGTTCTTCATGTTGAATGCAAAGCCTTCCCTCATCACGCGCTCAAGGGTGGAGACATCGCGGATGCCGCCGTCATGGACATGGTAGTAGAGCGGCAGCTTCGATCCGCTGTCAACAACAAGGCCCAGGTTGATCTGAGGAAGATCCTCATGGTCCCTGTTGTAGCCGAACTCCACCATCTCGTTTTCCTTCGAGTAGGATGAGATTGATGTTATGTCGTTGAAGCATGCCTTGCCCGATGAGGCGGCATTGCGCCATCTCTTCAGGAAGTCCTTTCTCCTTGCCTCTTCCATTCCGGAGAAAAGCCTCGTTATGCCGGGACCTTCCAGGCTCTTTCCCTTTATCGGGCTTTCATGATCCTCCTGCCATGAAGAGTAAAGATAGGCCGCATTCCTGCCTGATGATACATAGTAGAACGAGAGCGAGAGTATTGTGTCCCAGGTCTTTGGAAAGGCTGCCTTGAGCGTCTCGGCCAGCTTGATCTCCGTTGCAATCTGCCAGAGCACACGAACCATGCCGACCCTGCTCTGATCGACGATGCTGAGCTTTGTCTCCTCGCTTATCTCAGCCTTGACTAGGTGCCGCCTCTTCGGGACAAGCTTGCCGTCATCGTCAAGCCTGCCGACATACTCAAGGCTTGTCTCGGCCTGTTTCTTATCCTTATTCCATACGTGAGACTTCTGGATGTACGCATATTTGCGGCCGTTGACCTCATGGATGTAATAGCCTGTTTTCCCGTCCTTCTTCATAGTTATTAATATTACCATTAAAACAAGGTGAACACAATCTATCCAAGGTAGATAATTTCATTGAATGCAGAAAATTAATCTTTAATTGGGATTTATGGCCTAGTTATTAGGGCAGAATTCAGGCCGTCACTCCATCCTCAGGAGGAACAAGGGCAACAATAACAGGAAAGAATGCTGGAAACACCAGGCTTATTGTCACATCCACAGTCAATCCGGCGATAAGCTACTCATTCACTGTGACTGTGAAGCCGATTGTCGAATCTGTGTCATTCACCACATACAGCGACAGCGGAACCCCAACGACTGGGCTGCGTTTCGCAACGACGAGCGACAAGCCTCTGAAGCTTGAATGTAACATTTATCCGTTAATCCTCGATGACACCCAGAAACTCATCCTTGAACCATCTGGATCCGTGATAGGGAGCGATGACGACATTCCGACGCTCGACCTCATCAATGGTACGGTGAATGACTACATCTTTACCCCTGTCAGATCCGTCAATGCCACCTACACCTACGACATAATGCAGATGGGCAATGAGCTGAAGAATGATGTCATAGACACCCTTACGATCATCGTGGCCACAGACAGCATAAATCCTGTAATCGAGGAGCGAGGTATCAGACAAGAGAGGATTGACCGCTTTGTGTTCAATGAGGAGACATCGGATGAGATTACTATCAAGTTCGTAGACAGCAAAGGCATCAGTATATATTGCGTCGAATATGAAATTCTTTCTGAGGATATCCCGAAAGCCATAACACTGTCTGAAGAAGATGGAATTGCCACAGTATCAAGAAACAAGGAAGGAGGAACTACAGTCATCAGCGCAAGCGTCAATTCAGGACTCACTGTTGAGACCTACGACATCACGATCTACACGAACTATTCCCTCCCAGAGTCCTTCATCAACGCCATGACAAGCGCAGGAGTTTTGGTCGACAGCTCTTCTGACATGTACGGAATCTATGTCAAATCCATCTTTGACCATGTGACGGCAATAGACCTCTCAAAGCTCAGTCTCAGCTATGCTGTAGAGGTCTACAACGACTCAGAGG
>CAKQTF010000201.1 GCA_934276695.1 uncultured Spirochaetales bacterium | reverse complement strand
AATTCAGAAGGCATTTCTCATCTGTTATAGGGAATTCCTACATTCTTTACACAAAGGATGTAATGGTCAAGGATGGTATTATCCATTTGCCTCTGTATATGGCTGAATTACTATGAATCATCCAATGTATGATACATATGGATAAGAATGATAAGCACTGAATCAGAACTGCTATATAATGCTATGCTCATTCCATACTGTGAAACCGCAGTTTCCTGCAGCTCTGTACTGAGGCTCCATGATATCCTGAAGTGTTCTCGTGAATTCGGCTTTGCCTTTCAAAGAGCTTTTCCATTGTGACGCTTGGCACAGGATTCAGATGGCTTTCGCTCACCATATACCAGGCCGTTGTGCAATCATATAACAGATGATTTCATTGAATGGTATGCTGTCTTTTCCTTAGTATTCATAACATCACTGGGAAAATGCCAAACGTCGGAAAAATAATACGCCAAACATCGGAAAAATAATATGCCAAACATCGGAAAAATAATATGCCAAACATCGGAAAATATTGAAAATAGGAAGGTTTAGCCACATAATGTAAAAGAGGTAAATCATGAAGCATTACAGAAAAAGAATTGCTGATGCATTACTTGAACGGAAGCTGGAAGGAAAGGGTGCTGTTATCATTGAAGGTCCGAAATGGTGCGGAAAGACCACGACTGCAGAACAGATTGCATCCAGTGTTATATATATGGATGAACCATCAATGAGAATGCAGAATATAAGCATGGCAGAGCTAAGTCCGCAAAGGCTTCTTTCTGGCACTATTCCAAGGCTTATCGATGAGTGGCAGCTTGCTCCGAAACTATGGGATGCTATCCGCTTTGAAGTTGATCATCGGGATGGGCTTGGGCAGTTTATTCTTACAGGTTCATCTGTGCCGGCTGATGCTACTTCGATTGCTCATTCTGGAACAGGGCGTTTCTCATGGCTTACAATGAGGCCTATGAGCTTATATGAATCTGGGGATTCATCCGGTGATGTAAGCTTAGAAAAACTATTTGATGGAAATGCGGAAATATGCGGTGAATCAATGCTTAGCATAGAGCGCTTGGCTTTTCTTGTATGCAGAGGAGGATGGCCTAAATCAATTGATATGCGTGATGAGATTGCATTGGATCAGGCGATGGATTATCTGGATGCAGTAATCCATTCTGATATTAACCGGGCTGATAATGTTCAGAAAAATCCAGAAAGGGTAATGAGGCTTATGCGGTCATATGCAAGAAATCAGGGATGCCAGGTTGCTGCTTCTGCACTCGCACGTGATATTGAGGCAAATGGTTCTCCGATTAGCGAGGAGACAGTAGCCTCATATGTTAATGCTCTGCGCATGATATTTGTCATAGAGGATATGCCTGCATGGAATCCGAATCTTAGATCTAAGACTGCTATACGTTCATCTGATACTCGGTATTATGTGGATCCATCTATTGCCTCTGCTGCATTGGGGCTAGGTCCGAATGACCTGATAAATGACCTTAATACATTTGGGATCCTTTTTGAGACTCTATGCATACGTGATCTGCGTGTTTATTCAGATGCAATAAATGGCAAGGTCTATCATTATCGTGATAAAGGCGGACTGGAATGTGATGCAGTAATCCATCTGAGAAATGGCAGATATGGGCTTATTGAAATAAAACTTGGCGGAGATAGCCTTATCGAAGAAGGTGTAAAGAATCTGAAAGCACTGGAATCCAGAATTGATACAGATAAAATGAATCCTCCTGCATTTCTTATGGTATTAACAGGACTTGGAGATTACGCATACCGCCGTAATGATGGCATATATGTTGTGCCGATAAGCTGCCTTAAGAACTGATATGCTTTATCGGATCCCCTTATATGTCGGAATGGCAGAGGATTAGCTGATGTATGCATATAATCAGCCATAGCATGAGAATATACAGAATGACTCTGTTCATCCTTACTGCGTTTGGAATATATTATACGGAAAACAGGAAGATTGAATATACACGGAAGTGAATGCTATGACATTGAACGAGCTGCCAATAGGGAAGACTGCAACAATAAGAGCAGTTGGAGGAGAGGGTGCATTAAGACAGCACTTTCTCGATATGGGAGTAATCCCGAATACGGATATAACGCTTGTGAAGTATGCTCCTATGGGAGATCCGATGGAGTTCAGGATACATGGCTATGAGCTGACTCTCCGTGTAGCTGATGCGAAGGAGATTGAGATTTCTGATGTCAGGACGGAGAAGGATCTGGTTAAGCCTGCACTGCAGAAGAAGATGAGTGCCCATCCAGGGCTGGGAGAAGGCGGGAAATACCACGAGAAGAAAGGTGAGAATCCGCTTCCTGACAGCACTGTGCTGACATTTGCGCTTGCAGGAAACCAGAACTGCGGGAAAACGACTCTCTTCAATGCCCTTACAGGATCCAATCAGCATGTAGGCAACTTCCCAGGAGTCACTGTGGACAGAAAGGATGGCCAGATCAGAGGCCATGAGATGACAATGGTGACTGACCTTCCTGGCATATACTCAATGAGCCCGTACTCAAGTGAGGAGATTGTAACGAGGAGCTTCCTTCTGGAAGAGAAGCCTAAGGGAATCATAAACATAGTCGATGCATCGAACATAGAGAGGAATCTTTATCTGACAATGCAGCTTATGGAGCTCGATATCCCTATGGTGCTTGCTCTGAATATGATGGATGAGGTCAGGGAGAACGGTGGCTCTATAATGATCAATGAGATGGAGGATATGCTTGGAATCCCTGTTGTCCCTATCTCTGCTGCAAAGAAGGAAGGCATAGATGAGCTGATCGATCATGCTATCCATGTCGCGAAGTACCAGGAAAAGCCTGAGCGTATAGATTTCTGCTCTTCTTCTGGCGATGGGGCTGCTGTTCATAGGTCTCTTCATGCGATCATGCATATGATTGAGGATCATGCAGCAGAGGCTCAGATTCCTATACGCTTTGCTGCAAGCAAGGTCGTGGAAGGTGATGAGAGGATAATAGATGCCCTTAAGCTTGATGACAATGAGAAGCATGCACTTGACTGCATTATCGTGCAGATGGAGAAAGAGGGCGGAATGGACAGGTCTGCTTTGATTGCAAAGATGCGCTTCTCATTCATCCAGTCAGTATGTGACAGCTGCGTTGTAAAGCCCAGGGAATCAAAAGAGCATATAAGAAGCACCAGGATAGACAGGATCCTTACTGGAAAGCATACAGC
>CAKQTF010000200.1 GCA_934276695.1 uncultured Spirochaetales bacterium | reverse complement strand
ATCCTGAGGATATCTCTTTTCTGCCATGTGAGGATCCTTATGTATTTCTAGTCACAGTAATGCTTTCGGCATCATCAACAGATAAAATGGCAATACAGTCTGCCGACACGCTTTTTAAGGACAGCACAAAGCCAGAGGATATCGGGAGCCTTCCTGAAGACGAGATCGAGAAGCGGATCCATAAATCTGGTCTTTCAAAAACTAAGGCCCACAACATAAAATACACATCGCTCTATATCTCAGAGTACGGTATCCCGGATACTATGGAAGGCCTGGTCAAGCTTCCTGGTGTAGGCGAGAAGACAGCATCATGCTACATAGCATCCGTGCTGGGAAGGCCAGCTGTCATCGCTGATACCCATTTTGTCAGAGTTGCAAGGCGCATTGGACTTACTGATACAGATGACAGGAACAAGGCTGCGAAAGAGGTACGGGAGAGTGTTCCTGAGGAGCTCTGGTACAGGCTGTCAATGGTTCTGAATCTGCATGGCAGGACCGTCTGCCGGCCTAAGCCTGACTGCGATGGATGCCTTATTTCAGATCTCTGCCAGTCGAGACGCATCTTGAGGCGATGATCCTTGAGAATAGCCCATCCCTTTCAATCATCAGAAGCTTTACCGGTGTTGCTATGATTGGGTTCCATTCATAGTCCACTGCATCTTTTCGCTCTGATATGAATAGGCCTTTTATTCCAGGTATCCTTATCTCAGGACTGAGAAACGAGATTCCATCAGAGAATTCAGGTATGCTGAAGAGCATATCCTTCTCAAGCTTTAGGAATGAGTCAAAAGACAGGCCGTCATCAAGGAGTATGACGGGAGGCAGCGAATATACCGAGTAGTCTCCTGTCGTCCTGTAGTATTCTCTCTTGTCTATGATCCATGGGATTCTCTGATGCTCCAGGAAATCCAATGCCAGAAGTCTTTTCATTCGTTCATATTAGCAGATATCTGAGACTGAATTCCATAACGCTGCGGATAACTGCGTGCTATAAATGAGAAAAAAAGAGAAAGAGCTCTAAAAGAGGGGTGGAAGCTATTTACAAACTGCATGGACTTTGGGTATAGTTAATCTGTTGTGACTGGGATGCCTTTGGCTCTGCTTCCGGCTTATGTCGACAAAGGTGACTGTCCATAGAGAAGATAATCAAATTTAAGGTGGATAAAAATCATGGCTAGAAGATGTGATATCTGTGGCAAGGGTACAGTTTCAGGCTCTATTGTACCACGCAAAGGTCAGGCTAAGAAGAATGGTGGTGTTGGTCAGCATATTGGTGTGACAAAGAAGCGTGAATTCAGACCAAACATTGTTTCTGTAAAAGCTCTCATTGATGGAACTCCAAGAACAATCAAGGTATGTACTCGCTGTCTTAGAAGCGGCAGAGTTGAGAAGGTAGTATAAGCTTTGCTATTCTGCACAGGCTCCCTTTAGGTGGGAGCTTTTTTTGTATATAGATATTTAAACGGAGGTTGCTTTGCAGACTATAAGAGTTCATGCCCTTGAGGGGGCTATGGTTTCCTCGAAATCTGGGGAAGAGAAGCTTCTGAAGGTGTTCAGAAGGGCAGAGGAGGATGTTCAGGTTTTTGTCCTGTCCCCTGTCAGGTCCCCTGAGCTTTCACTGAAAGCGCTTATCTCTGCTGCAGAGAAGAAGGATGAGAAGCTCTGGACGAAGCTCGAGAAAAGCCAGAGTGCCTGGATTGAGCTTGCAGAGACCACGCTGGAAGGCGAGAGCTACCAGCAGGTCACAGCTGACATAACATCATCTTTCCAGGATATCGAGGATATACTGCGTGCTGTCTGGCTCCTCTCTGACGGAAAGGGCGCTGCTGAGGAGCATCTGGATATGCTTACATCGTCATTCCTGGCAAAGCTTCTTATGGCCAGGTTTGAAGAAGAGAGGATACATTCAGAGATAATCTCCTTCGAATCCATAATATCCCGTCCAGGACTGTGCAGCGGGGCTGTGTTTGTGACAGCAAATGGCCATAGCACAGGCACAATAGATGCATCCGGTCGTGTGAGGAATGAAGGAGAGAGCGAATATGCTGCTTCTCTTATCGCAGCTGCTTACTCAGCTCCTGTCACTTTCTGGAACCAGCGCTCGCTCCTTTGCTCTGCTGCTCAGCGTGATGTGCCGTCTGCCCATGTGATCTCTGACCTTACATATGCTGAGGCTACTGAGCTTTCATTCTTCGGTGCCCCTATTGTGCATCCACAGTCCTTTCAGCCAGCAGCAAGCCAGGGACTCCCTATATCCCTCTGCTATTGGGGTGCAATAGAGGAGAAGGGCACTCTGATAAGCGGCAGGGCATACCAAGGGAAAAAGGATAGCGTAAAGGCTTTCTCTGTCGTGAGGAATGTCTCGCTGATCAATGTTGAAGGCTCAGGGATGTCTGGTGTTCCAGGATTCTCATCCAGGCTCTTCACTGCTCTCAGGAATGAGAGGATCTCTGTTATATTTATTTCCCAGGCCTCTTCAGAGTACTCAATCTGCTTTGCTGTTCCGCAGAGTCAGTCAAATGCAGCATCAAAGACTCTCCGCAGGGAATTTGCGAAAGAGCTTGATGCCCAGAGCGTTTCATCAATCGAATGTGAGAATGATTTATCTATTCTTGCTGCAGTCGGAGAGGCGATGCCTGGCCGGATAGGCGTAGCCGGCAAGTTCTTCTCATCTATGGCACGCGCTGGAATAAACATAAGGGCAATAGCACAGGGGTCAAGTGAGAGGAATATCAGTGCAGTGATAAGGACTGAGGACTCAACAAAGGCCCTTCGATCACTTCACTCTGTATTCTTCATGTCTCAGCAGACTCTTTCAATCGGACTTTTCGGGCCTGGAAACATAGGTGGTACGCTGCTTGATCAGATATCCAGGGAAAGCGACAGGCTCCGGAGCGAATTCGATCTGGATCTCCGAATCAGGGGAATAGCAACATCAAAGAAGATGCTCCTCTCAGAAGAAGGCATAGATCTCTCTTCCTGGCGTGAGCAGCTTGATAAATATGGGGTTGCATACAACGAGAAGGTCTTCCTCTCTCATATCAGTGCTTCATACTATCCTCATGCTGTGCTTGTGGACTGCACATCTTCCGAGACAAGGGCGATGCAGTACAGGAATCTCATTGAGATGGGATTCCATATAATAACACCGAATAAGAAGGCCTCTTCAGGTCCATATGATTACTATGAGAGCCTGCTTGATGCAAGTTATAGGACAGGC
>CAKQTF010000199.1 GCA_934276695.1 uncultured Spirochaetales bacterium | reverse complement strand
GATGAAGGGTGCCGGCTGGCACCCTTTTTTATTATTATGATGGGACTCAGACTGAGTTCCTGCCATCCCTTATCCAGTCTGCCTTAAGAAGATAGATTATGAAGACGGATGCTGAGATTGTCCATGTGACAGGGTAGGCTGTGTATATGACTTCGATGGATGGGAACAGCCTGAGCATCAGTGTGATGTATATCACTCTGAACACACACCATACAGAAAGCATCACAGCCATTGGGATTACAGCCTTTCCAGCTCCGCGCAGGACTCCTGCAGAGCAGTGTGAGATAGTCAGGAAGCAGAAGAACAGGCACTCGATCCTTGCTCTGTCGCTGCACATCCTGATCACATCAGGATCCTTATTGAATAGACCTGCAAGCTGCGGGGCTGAGAGGAGGAATGCAATGCCAAGCAGCTCAGATAGGACTGCAGGTGTGATAATGCCGAACCTTGCTGCGCTTTCTGCTCTTTCCGGCTTTCCTGCACCCAGATTCTGGCTCACGCATGTCGTCAGCGCAAGCGAGAAGCATGTGATCGGAAGGAATGCGAAGCCCTCGAGCTTCACGAATACGCCTGATGCTGCAATAGCTGCAGATCCGAATGCATTTATGTTCGACTGCACAACGATATTCGCAATGTTGATCACTGAGTTCTGTATTCCTGACGGAAAGCCGTTTGCCACAATCCTCTTGAGCTCCGGCCCTGATATCCTGACTTCAGAAAGCCTTACCCTGTGGTCTTCCTGTACCTTCATCAGCCTCGAAAGGCTGAGTACGACAGAGACAGCCTGGCTGATCACAGTCGCAAGCGAAGCAGCTCCGACCCCATAACCCATAAGGCCTACGAACAGCAGGTCAAGGATGACATTGAGCGATGATGAGAAGATAAGGTAGTAGAGCGGGTGCCTGCTGTCTCCGACTGCATTCATTATGCCCATGAGGACGTTATAGAGCAGGGTGAAGATAAGGCCTAGTGAATATATCCTGAAATATGCCACAGACCCATCCATGATATTATCAGGGGTCTTCATGATTCTCAGTATCGATGACGTGAATGAGAATGCAAGAAGTGATAGCAGTGCTCCTGAGATGATGGCAAATGCTATATCCGTATGTATGGCTTTCCTGAGCTTCTCTCTGTTTCCTTCTCCTTTTGCTCTTGCAATCACGACTCCGGCACCGATTGCCATTCCATTGAAGAAGCCGATGAGCAGGTTAGTGAGCGGATCAGATGATGATACGGATGCAAGTGCTTCCTGTCCTAGGAAGTGTCCTGCGATTATCGAGTCAGCCGCATGGTAGAACTGCTGGAACAGGTTGCCGATGAAGAGCGGGACAGCGAAAAGGATGATGTCTTTCCTTATGTTCCCCTCTGTGAAATCAACTGCCTTCTGCATGTGTCCTATTATCAGCAATGGATGCCTTATAGTCAAAGGGGCTGAAAAGAAAGCTGCCTGTCATCACCTGGCAGGCAGCTGGAAATGCTATCTGATGATATCCTACATCACTGTACCATCTGGGATTATGGCATTCTTGTTTATGACGATGATCCCATCATGGACGCTGTACATCTCATAGTCACCTTCCGGACGGGGGATGTTGTCTATTCCTATGCGGCAGTTCGCTCCAATCCTTGCATTCTGATCGATTATTGCCCTCTTTATGATTGTTGCCTTTCCGATTCCTATATTAGGGATTCCCTTCCTTGCATTCTCTGCTTTCTCCTCTTCTGTCTCATAGAGGGATGCTCCCATGCAGTACACTCCATCAAGTGAGGCACCAGCCTCGATGAATGTCCTGACACCGATTATCGAATTAACGATGTAGGCGTTTGTTATTATGGAGCCTTCGCTTGTAAGTGAGCATGATATGTTGCAGAAGTTTGCCTTTGTTGCAGGAAGATGGCGCCTATGTGTGTAGATCGGCATCTCCTCATCATAGAAGTTGAATGCAGGCTTCTCTGAGGCAAGATTCAGGTTTGTCTCATAGAATGCCTTTATCGTTCCGATATCCTCCCAGAAGTCATCAAAGAGATATGCAGCAACATCACGTGTCTTGATGATCTCAGGGATTATCTCATTACCGAAGTCAGTCTTGTCATTGTTGAGGGCTTCCTCCATTGTCTTTGCATTGAAGATGTACATGCCCATTGATGCAAGGTATTCATTGGATGAATCCACAGCCTTGCCAAGCTGGCTCTTCATCAGGTCCTCAGGGACACGGTAATCTGAGAGATCCATGTCAGGAGCTGGCTTCTCATAGAATTTCCTTATGTAGCCATTGCTGTCTGCACCGATGATGCCAAGCCCTGTTGCCTGCTGCCTTGAGATAGGCTTTGCAGCGATTGTGAGCTCTGCACCTGATTTCTCGTGCACTTCAAGCATCTTTGAGAAGTCCATGCGGTAGAGCTGGTCTCCGGATAGGATCACGTAGTAATCCGCATTCTGGTCGTGGAAGTGCTTCAGGTTCTTCCTTACAGCATCAGCTGTTCCCTGGTACCAGGATTCCGATGCATATGTCTGCTCTGCTGCGAGGATCTCTACAAAGCCTCCAGAGAACTGGTCGAACTGATATGTATTTGCGATATGGTTATGAAGGGATGCTGAGTTGAACTGTGTAAGCACATAAATCTGCCTCAGGCCGCTGTTTATGCAGTTTGAGATAGGTATATCAACAAGCCTGTACTTGCCTGCGAATGGCACTGCAGGCTTTGACCTGTCCATTGTCAGAGGGTAGAGACGTGTTCCGCGTCCTCCTCCTAATACGATTGCTACTACTTTCTTATTCGCTTTCTTCATTCTATGTGTGTCCTCCTTATCTTTTTGCTGTTTTAGTATATAGGCTGATATAGTCCTCAGCGCTCTTTGTCCATGTGAAGTCGCTTCTCATCGCCTTTCTTCTTGCTCTGAGAAGGCCTTTCTTATCTTTCTCATAGAACTCTATTGCACGGTCTACACATGAAACGATTGAATCTGCAGAGAGCCCGCTGAACAGGAATCCTGTTCCATTCCCGCTGTCTTCTCCTATATCAGTGATCGTGTCAGCAAGGCCTCCGGTCCTATGCGCAACCGGAAGCGTGCCATAGTGCTCGCTGTACAGCTGGTTCAGTCCGCAGGGCTCGTACCTCGATGGCATAAGGAAGAAGTCTGCGGCGCCTTCAAGCCTGTGCGATGCAGCATTTGAGAATATTATGTTCACGCTTATGTTCTCATGCTCTGCATCAAGCTCCCTTA
>CAKQTF010000198.1 GCA_934276695.1 uncultured Spirochaetales bacterium | reverse complement strand
GATCAGCAAAGCTTGATACGAGATTCCTCTTTGAGAAATCAAGAGTGCCTGCCATACTCACAGAGTCAAGATACGGCGTAGAAAGGCTGAACTGGTATATACGCTCTCCTGTAATTGCAAGATTAAGATCAATAATGTGCTTGCCTGAAGCAGTGGATGCAAGCGAGAAATCACCATATGGCAATCTATTATCAAAGTCGATTCCACCAGCAAATCCTGCTCTGAGCCAGTCAGTTGTCACAGCTCCTTCATTTATCTCTATGATCCTATCCTTCAATAAACCGCTAGCCGACGCTCCGATATTGAAGCTGTATTCATTGAATGTGATATTCCGTATTCCAATACCAGCAGAAACAGGACCGCTTGCTTTGAAGAATGCACTATCATCCTTAATAAGATCAAATCCTGCACTCCCGCTCAGCGTTGTGTCTTTGCCGATATATGAGGAAAAATCCGGAATATATGCATCAATAACAGGAGAAAGAGAATGGAGGCTGAAGCCATCGACTGAGACAGAGCCCTTCAGAGACTCATCATAAGACAGAGTGCCATGAACGCAGTCGCCGAATCCAAAATCTGCAGAGAGCACATCATCCGCGACCTTTATATCAATGCGGCCTTTTCCGGAAAATAAGCCAGCAGAGATATTGCTGAATGAAGCAGATGCATGACTTAGTTTATCCTGATCTGATGCAATGGAAGCGGAAAGAGAGACATCCATAGCAATATACTCAAGATTAGGCTCATTCAGCACAGCTGTAAGACTGGATGTAAGCTCGGCATCAATCCCGTCAGAAAAGCCTATAGTAAGAGCTGTGTTTTCCATGCCAGCATACTCTAGGAACCCATGGCTATACTGATTGAAATAATCAGACCTGAGGGATGGGAAGGAAACAGATGCCCTTTCTCCATCCATATTGAATAGAATCTCTGCGTAAGGAATCTCAAATAGCCTTGCGTCCGACGCTCCTTCAGCAGAGACATCTGAGATATATGCCCGGATCTCATTCAGATCCTGTGTGGCAAGGCCTAAGGACCTAGCCTGCAGACCGTACCCTGAAAAACCGGAATCAATGCCATCAAGCTTCAGAGAAAGCCTGCCAGAGGCAAAGGAAGCATTAAGAGATGCGGCATCTAAATACAAGTCATTGCCAGAAAGTCCTACGCTCCCCATTGCGGCCCGCAGTGAAATCCTTTCTGGATCTATGAAATCAATACCTTCATTTTCTGCAGCAAGACTGATATCTGATGCATTGAACGAATACAATCCATTATCTGCCGAGACAGAATCAGAAGCAGCAAAAAGCTTAATGCCATCATCTGCTTTAAGAGTCATGGAAAGGCCGGATAAGGCAAGAGAGAATCCATCCTTGCTGTATTCGATATATGGAATACCAATGGCAACCGCTGATCCATTCAGGCCATATGGCCAGTCAACACTGAGCTTTATATCACTGATCAGCTTATCACCTATTCTTATGTCAAGCGAATAAATATCCATAAGGAATCCCCATTTCTCTAAAATCTCAGGAATTCTGACTGCGATCTGAGACTCGGTGCTTATTGATACTCTGCCTGCTCCGCTTCCGGACAAAAGCCCTTCAGGGACAGAAATGGATGCATAGTCAGCAGAAAGCGAAATAAGGCCATTCCTTGAAACAAAGTATCTTATCAGGGAAAAAAGCCCTTTGTTTATTGATAGTTTTCTGACATAAAGAATCTCATTCTTCTCATATTCAATGCGAAATCCATTGATGAATACACCATCCCGGAAATTCCTGTCCATTGATTCAAATGAAACGGAGAGACGGCTATCAACAGACTCGATTTCCTTAAGAAGCCTATTAGCGGCGATGATTGTCGGACTTGTCATATTAAGATTAGTGATTATGAATAAACCAACAGAAGCGAACATAAGCGCAACAGCTACAGAGATAATGATAGTAGATATTGTCGTATGGTATTTCATCTTCTCAAACCAGTTTATACGCCTAGATTATCATAAATAACAGAATAATAAAAATATCATATCACGCAACATGGCCTTTCTGCTTATTGCAAAATATGCTACTCTGCTTCTGAGGTATGACATGCGCAGTATACTCAGGAATTTCATTGTTATTGAAGGGCTTGATGGAGCAGGGACAACAACACAGAAGAAAGCAATCGAAGCCGAACTGAACGCTGAAGGCATAAGGACATATGCAACCCACGAGCCTACAGACAATCCGATAGGCAGAACAATCAGAGCAGCACTGCAGCATGAATTCAGGACAACGCCTGAGGCTCTTGCATATCTTTATGCTTCTGATAGGCATGACCACCTATACAACGAAGATTATGGTCTGATAAAGCATATCGAAGAAGGAGAGACTGTGATCTCAGACAGATACATATTCTCTTCCATTGCATACCAGAGTGTGGAGTGCAGCCCTGACCTTGTCAGAATGCTCAATACAGCCTTTCCATATCCTGGAATCGTGATCTTCATCGATACTCCAGTCTCTTCATGCATAAGCCGGATAGAAAGCCGGGGAGAAGATAAGGAGCTCTTCGACAGATCAGAATTCCTGGAAAAAGTCAGATTGAATTACATATCTGAATTCAGCGCACTTCCACCAGGGGTAAGATACCTCAGGATAGATGGAACACTCAGCATCCAGGATATAAAGGGCCTGATACTGGATTTCATCAGAGCTAGCCTCTGATCAGCATTGCATCGCCATAGCTGAAGAACCTGTATCTCATCTCAACAGCATGCTGGTATGCAGCCAGTATGTTCTCTCTTCCCGCCAGTGCAGATACCAGCATGAGCAGAGTTGATTCGGGTGTATGGAAATTAGTCAGAAGATCATCTATGAATCTGAATCTGTATCCAGGATGAATGAAAATCGATGTATCGCCTTTCAATCTGACAAGTCTGCCGCTTTCATCTGATGCACTCTCCAATGTCCTGACGCTTGTGGTGCCAACAGCAAGGATCCGATGGCCATTTACTTTCGCCTCATTGAGCTTTTCCGCCGTCTCCGGATCTATTTCATACGATTCTGTATGCATATGATGATCCTCAAGGTTTTCCGACCTGACAGGAAGGAATGTGCCAGCACCCACATGAAGCGTTACCTCGTATTTCGGGATTCCCATCTCATTCAGAGCAGTCAGCAGTTCTTCTGTGAAATGAAGGCCTGCAGTCGGAGCTGCCACAGAACCTTCCTTCTTTGCATATACAGTCTGGTAACGGCTCTCATCC
>CAKQTF010000197.1 GCA_934276695.1 uncultured Spirochaetales bacterium | reverse complement strand
TCAGCATGTATTTCAATGGAGGAATGATCCCGTTCTATCTTGTGGTCAAGGGCGTCGGGCTGAATAATTCAATATGGTCTCTCATTATTCCTTCTGCAATCAGTACATACAATCTGATAATCATGCGTACAGCAATGCTCAGCGTTCCGGACAGCCTTGAGGAGTCTGCAAGGCTTGACGGAGCCAATGACTGGACGATTCTATGGAGGATCATGGCTCCGCTTGTTAAGCCTACGATTGCTGTGATCTGCCTGTATTATGCTGTATCTAACTGGAATGCATGGTTCAATGCTATGCTCTTCATGCAGGATAAGAAGGACTATCCTCTGCAGCTGATCCTCAGGGAGATCCTGATCCAGAATGATACTGTCGATATGGCAGCAGGTGCAGATGATATGCTGATCAGCGAGACAATACAGTTTGCGACTATTGTGGTTGCAACACTCCCGATTCTCTGTATCTATCCATTTATACAGAGATATTTCGTTAAAGGTGTTATGATAGGAGCAGTGAAGGGATGATTATGGACAGTACACCAGTAGAGAAAAGCGTGCTCTTCAAGATAGCAGAATCCGGGAATCTTGATGAGCTTAAGAGGATAGTTGAATACACAGGCACTAATCTCAATGAGAATGATGATGAGGGGAATAACATTCTTGCTTATGCAGCGAAGTCCCGGAATCCGAAGATTGCAAGGTACCTTGTGGAGAGGGCATCATACTCGCCGCTTAGCGGGAATAACAGAGGTGTTACCCCATACGATATTGCATATAAGAATGGAAATAAGCCAATGCTGGATTACTTTGAAAGCGCTGTAGGCTTCAGCTATGAGAATGGATACCATAATCCAATCAGAAGAGGATTCTTCCCTGATCCTTCCGTGATAAGGGTCGGTGATGACTACTATATGGTCAATTCCACATTCCACTTCTTTCCTGCAATACCGGTATCCCATTCAAGGGATCTGGTGCACTGGGAGATCATCGGCTATGCAATAACTGATCCTGAGTGGTCGAAGCTCGATGACAAGGATGGCGGCAGAGGCTACTGGGCTCCGGATATTTCCTACTGTGACGGGCGCTTCTATATCACAGCAACGCTCAGGTGCAATGAGAATGACAGTGAGAAGAGAATCCAGATGGTAACATCATCAGCTTCTCCGGAAGGACCATATGATGAGCCTAGCTGGATACATGAGGATGGCATTGATTCCTCGATCTTCCATGATGATGACGGGAAGAAATACATGCTTCTCAATAGAGGTGCAAGGATATTCGAGCTGAGCTCAGACTGCAGAAGAAAGATATCTGATGTGAGGCTGCTCTGGTATGGAGTATGCAGGAGGAATCCTGAAGGACCTCATCTGATCAAGAAGGATGGATATTATTACCTATTCCTTGCTGAGGGTGGCACAGGCATGGGGCATAGAGTGACATGTGCAAGATCCAGAGATCTCTTCGGTGTCTATGAGCCATGCCCATATAATCCTATTGTGAGGCAGATGGATAGCAATCAGATCCTTCAGTGCTGCGGGCATGGAATGCCTGTATCAACACCTGATGGGCATTGGTATATTGCCTATCTTACTCTTAGGCACTCCAGGGATGGCTATGGTTTTACCGGACGTGAGACATGCCTTGATTCATTGGAATGGACTGCAGATGGTTGGCCGCTTGTGAATAATGGCGCCGGGCCTGGTGTTTTTGGAAGGATTCCTGATGGAAAGGCAGAAGGCAGCCACCGCAGAGGCAATCTTGTCTATCCGATGTGGAAGGGAAGGGTATGGACTGCGGCAAGGCCACTGGATGCAGGTTCTGTTTCCATAAATGATGATAGGCTCCTTCTTAAGGGCAGCGGATATGATCTCTGCTCAAAGAAATGCAGAAGCATACTTGTGGAAAGGCAGCAGGAATTCGACTTTGATGCTGAGTGCACTTTAAAGGCAGCTGAGCTTGAGGAAGGCCAGAGCATCGGAATGGTTTCCTACTATGATGAGAATAGCTATATAAAGTTCGGCTTAGCCAGAAAGAATGGCAGTATGGGGCTTCTTCTTGCTGAATACTCCGGCGACGGGTATATAAGCAGTTCGTTTGTTCCTGCCGATAATATTCCGGATGAAATAACCCTGAAGCAGTCCTGCAGGGGAAGGCGTCGGGTCTTCTCTGCTCTTGGCATAGAATTGGCTGTTGATAATGCCATATATCTTGCCAGTGAAGGCCTTACGAAAGGAAAGAGATTCACAGGTGCTACAGCCGGAGTCTATGTCGAAGGTGGCATTACCGGTGAGTTCATCAGCTGGAACACAGTGTTCTATAGAGAGGATTGCCCAATGGCATAAAGGAAAGGGGAGCTCCGATAATTGGAACTCCCCTTCGTTTTACCATTAAGCTGTCGGCATCTTCAGCACTATGCCGAGTATGGCGGCTATGAGGATCCACAGCGTAGGGGAGATCTTCTTGAATCTTAGCATAAGGAATATGAACACAGCGAATATCACAATCTCAGGTATCCTTGCTGTGCTTCCTGAGAATAGAGCTACTTTATATACGCCCCATGCTGCATAGGCAATCAGTGCAATCACGATTGCCCTGAGTCCGTAGAATGCCCACTTCACATATCTGTTCTCCTTGAAGCGGTCTAGGATGCCGGCAATGAGCATTATTATGATTATGGATGGTGTAATCTCTCCGACTGTTGCAATCACGCCACCGAGTATTCCTCCTAATGGGGAGCCTGAGACAGCCTGACCGACCTTGTTGCCTATATAGGTTGCCATATTGATCCCCATAGGTCCAGGTGTCGATTCGGAGACTGCAATCATTGTCGAAATATCCTGCATCGTGATCCATTCAGGATGCGTCTCGCTTAGGTTTACAAGGAAAGGAAGTGTTGCAAGTCCGCCTCCTATTGCGAATAGGCCGACTTTGAAGAATTCATAGAACAGAAGAAGCATTGTCATCTCTCACCTCCTTTTCTCTCTTTCAGCGCCGAGACGCAGATCCCTATGGCTATGGAGCCGACTACAAAAAGAATCGGAGAGAGGTCGAAGAATACCATAAGCAGGAATGATGCGGCAGCAAGAATGGCTGTGATATAGTCGACTATTGATTTCTTCGCAAGCTTAATGACACTTACTGTGATCAGGGCTGCGACTGACACCTGGATCCCTGAAAGCGCATACTGCACATAGGCATTTGACTGGAATGCTGCAAGTATGTTGTAGATTATCGATATTATGACAATGGAAGGGAATACAAGGC
>CAKQTF010000196.1 GCA_934276695.1 uncultured Spirochaetales bacterium | reverse complement strand
TCTGAGCCCGAGGATCCGGATGTGCTTGAAGTGAACTCAAGTGACAGCACATAGTCCAGAGGAGACTGTATATTCCATTTGACTCCAAAGGCAGCCTTATACTGACCTGCAAGATTAGCAGCATCCACAGGCGAGAACACAAGATAGTGGATCTCATTTGCACCTTCTGCTGCCGATTTATAGAATGCGAATTCATAAACACCATTCTTCGTGAATTCAATGTTGAAGCTGCTCTTGATCGGATCAATAGCAGCAGACAGAGCACATGCCATCAGAAGACAGGCCAGAACAAGCATAATCCTTCTCATACCATCACCCCACAACCATCGTAAGCGTTAAAACTGCTGTGTATTCATCAGCCCAGTCTATTTTCGAAAGGTCATCAATTATGAACATCATATTGAATGAGTCAAAATAAGGGCTATCAGATCTCTTATTCAGGAGAGTATACTGCTTCCCGCTTTCAAAATGAACAGATGAGTCCCTCTCAACATCATAATATACATCCTCAGACACAAAGCTTATATCACTTGCATCAGCCCCTTTGCTGTTCTTGAAATTGCCGACATCAAGCACAAGCTTGACATTCTCCGGCGTGAATATCTGGTAATACATCCAGAAGCCTGTTGTCTTCAGTGTGCTATTGTGCCTATCAAGCTGGAAATAGACATCATCAATGCCATCAGGCTTAACGTATCCAAGGACTTTCCTTCCTGTGAATCCATAATTAGCAACAACATCAAATGTGAATGATACAGGAATATTCTGTGCATATTCAGTAGTCACTGCATATGCTGATATGCATATTCCAAGCATAATGAGCATTATCAATAGTATTTTCCTGATCATAATGCAACGACCTCCATTGTGATGAAGCCTGAATATGAATCAATCTTTATATCCTCAAGAGAGATAGCAGGCTCTGTTATCTCAAATGTGATCATACGGCTCCCTGAGCTCGCTATCTCCTTTGTTGCCGCATAGTTCCTTGAATAAAACAATGCAGGCACATTATTCCCTTCTATAGATACTATATTCTTATCGTCATCTTTCCAGCTTGCCTTCCAGGCAAGTTCTGCAGATAGACGCTTTCCTACCAGCGGACTTAGCCTGAGCCTTAAGTCAAATGACTCAGAGCCGAATATAAGCCAATAGCCACGGATTGTCTTTGACTCATCTGAAATAGACAATTCAACAGCTGACCTAGCATTAACAAGCGAGAACTTCGGCACAAGCGATACTTCAGTAAGAGAGATAAGAGTATCATCAATCAGAGTCGAGTCAGTGAATCCCATCTGATAATAGGACGAGTTATTGAGTGCTATCTTAAGATTCATATTAGCACTTGGCGGAGTTCCCTTATCAGCTGTGACTGCCTGCACTGAGGATGATGAAGGGCTGGCTGCAAAAGCAGGAACAGCCAGAAGAAATGATGCAATCAGTAATGATATTCTCTTCATGACACACTCTCCAATGTAAGCACTATAGGCAGCACATAGCTATCAGCTGGCATCGATGGATAATCTGATACTGTTATCACAAGGCTGCATGAACCGCTTTCAGACTGGGTTCCTGTCTTTGTCTTTATCACTGCGCTCTTATCTCCATCACCTGATATCCGTAGAGTGCTGCCATCACCTCTATCGGATATGGAAACGCTCCAGTTACCATAGAGAGTCTTTCCATCAGATGACCTTATGCCATCTGAGCTAAGCATGACATTGTACTCACTGCTGTTATTGATCTGCCAGAAACACCATATTGCAGTTCCTTCAGAAGAGGCGCTTCTTGAAGCATCCTTCACCAATGCAGCTTCTGATATCTCAGCCTTGGCTGCAAAATCATCAGAAGCTACCTTAGCTGATGTGAATCCGATTCTCGCAAAATCATTTCTGTAATCAAGCACAACAGTCGCTGAAGCTTCCCCTGATACAGAATCAAGCGAAACACCTGATGCATGATGCACAGATGCTACCAGAGGAAGCGAGACTATGAATGATAAGAATAATAACAGTGCTTTTCTCATGATGCACTCTCCACAAGTATGCTTATCACAGCTTCATATTTTCCATTTGCCATACCGCTGATCTTATCTGTTATTATGCTTATCTCTTTTGATCCTGCAGTACCATAGACAGACGAGTCCCTGTACTTGCATAGGATAAGCTTATCTGATTCAGGAGTGACTCCAGAGGATGTTATACTGAAAGGGATATCTGAATTAGCTGCTCCAGTAAAAGAGAGAATCCCTTTATCTGCTATCGATACATTAACATTGCTATTTGTCACAATAATCCATGATACATATACAGGACTTGTATTCACAGCCTTATCACCATCTAGCGAAAGCGGTATTGTTGATAGGGCAATATCAGAGAAATCAGTATCAAATGACTCATATCTATTTGCTGTGAACGCCACAGAGAACCAGTCAGTACCAGCATCCCCTACCTCATATGTGATAAGAGTGGCGACACTATCACCAGCAGCTGGCTCTGATATGGTCTTTATCGAAGTAGTATCTGCTGCAATAACCGGCAAAGCCAGAATCATAAATATAATAAATAAGAGCAATACCCTCTTCATACAACTCTCCTAAAGTATGTCTAAAAGGATACCTCCATACGAAGACATCCTCCTAGACAGAGGACCGAAGTCCTCATGCCTATAAATGTGTTAGCTATTAGCTTTGAGTGTCAAAGTAATAGTTTCATTGTATCCCTGAGCTTTTTTTGATGATGCATCCTCTGTCTTAACAAAAAATTCCTTTATACCAATGTTCATTCCATCAGATGTTCCTCCATCTATGATTGACTTTGAAGAACCACTGATTACTGTGCCACTAGCATTGGATCCCTCATATAGAGAATACGAAATTGTCGTCGAATCACCTTCAGTTGCAGCTGTTAATTTCCCAGAGAAAGAAAGATCTAGCGAGAGACTCTCGGTTGTTACAATCTCATAGAAGATTCTGAATTTTCCACTTCCACTGACTTGATTGTTACCTGTATTAGTTGTCAAATTTAAAGTCTTAACTACATCAGTAAGGCCATTAAGATTAATATGAGAATCGCCTTCAGTTACCTCATTCTCAGTATCAAATCCGATAAGGAAGTATGCAGTTCCAGTATATGGTGTATAAGTCATATCCAAAGTTGCTGCATTACTTTTGTCAACAGGCGTACCAGATCCTGAAATTACTCCTCCTACAAGCCCTCCTGCAGTTGGATTACCTTGAACAGCAAACACACCACCCACAAATACTGCCAGAACC
>CAKQTF010000195.1 GCA_934276695.1 uncultured Spirochaetales bacterium | reverse complement strand
GGATGCAATCCATGGGGTGAGAACAGAATTCACCAGCATCAGAGCCACCAATGCAATCAGATAAAAAGTGATTATCGGCGTCTTATTATTATTCTCTTTCTTTTCCATCTAAAACCTCTGCAACACTCTCAATATAACAAAAAAAACAGATGATATTGGAAATATTTACAGTTTTTCCGATGAATCTTCTGTTTTTTCCTCAGCAGACTTCTTCTTTCCCGATAGTACTCTTGATACTATTGAGCATACAGAAAGCAGGATAAGCCCCGCAATAAGCAGATAAGATATTATATCCATATGGTATTCCTCCAGCCTAATGCTGATATTTGCACTAATGCCATTTCAAATCAAGTCCTGGAATCAATTCAGCTCAGACTGAAGATCACATCAATGGCAGTGCCTTCACCCAGTCTGCTCCTGAGTTCTATCCTTGCATTGTGATACAGTGCAGCGTGCCTGACAATCGACAGACCTAACCCTGTGCCTCCTGTCTGCCGGCTCCTGGCTTTATCAACCCTGTAGAAACGCTCAAAGACGCGGCTCTGATCCTCTTCCGGAATTCCTATTCCTGTATCCTCGACTTCAAGAGTCTCGTGGCCATCACCACACCGTATTCTCACGAATATCGATCCGGATTGCTTATTGTATCTGATTGCATTATCAAGCAGATTATATACAAGCTCATTCAGGATTGTCCTGACGCCTTTCACAGGAACCTCTCCTTCAAATGAATTGATTATGCTTATACCCATGGCATCAGCTCTTGACTTCAGAATGCCTTCATTTTCAGTTATTATCTCGGAAAGAAGAACCTCATCTGATAGCTCCTTCTTCATCTCCTCGATCTCACTCAGTCTTATTATGTCGTATATAAGGGATATAAGCCGCTGGGACTGACTGTAGATCTCGTTTGAATAATCCTTAACAGATTCAGGAGGCAGATCATTCTCCTTCATGATCTCAGCAAAACCGGAAATCACAGTGACTGGAGTCTTGAGCTCATGCGATACATTAGCAGTGAATGTCCTTCGGAGATTATCCCTCTCTTCCTTCTCTGTAACATCAAGAGCCAGTATTACGGCTCCTCCATCCTTTGCTGGCGACGCAGTGACCTCGATAGTACGGTCTTTCTCACTGAGCAGTATGCTGCTGTCAGTACCAGAAATCGCCTTGAAAACTGCATCAGAAAAGCATGCAGTACGGTTGAGCGCAAAAACAGAGTCTCCGTTATTTATCTTCCTTGTACCTATAAGGCTGACAATCGCATTATTGAAGGACAGAACAGTGCAGTTCTTGTCAATCATTGCTATGCCTTCCTTCATGTTATCGATAATCAGCCGGAATTCCCTTGCATTCCTCTCTGCACTCTCAATCTGCATTTTGATTATGCTGTTCTGATGGTTAATCCGGAGAAGCAGCGGCATCAGCTCATCATAGGCGTCTGAAGAATCAGGATTATCAAGATCTATATCATTTATAGGTTTAAGCAGCTTATTTGAGACAAATGCGGCAATGACAGCAGAGGCTATGAAGACAAAGAGAAGAATGCAGCCCATAGGCCTCAGGATAGATACAATGAAGAACAGCACAGATGCAGATGGAGCAGAGATCCTGAGAACATTGCCAGTAGACAGGAGGATTGCAGAATACAGCATCTTCTCACCCACGGTATCGCTTGTTCTTATATCAGTTCCAGCACCAGAGAAGAAAGCATCACGCACTTCAGGTCTGTCCTTATGGTTTTCCATGACAGAGATATCGCTTTCTGAATCATAGATTATGGTTCCGTCTTTTCCTATCACAGTGACACGCCTGTCACTGCATGATGGAATCGCGTTATAATCCGGAGAGTCACAGTCAATCCCTGCAGCAAGATAACTCAGCTCGACAGACATATCCTGGAAAAGCCGTTTCTGATATTCCTCATAGAAGATAGCAAGCGTCGTTGATGCAATCAGAACCGATACAAGCAGCACTACCAGAAGCATTGAGTATAATATACGCTTCTGCATGCTATCCTCTTATCTTATATCCGACACCTTTCACTGTCTCGATTATATTCCCAGCATCTCCGAGCTTCTCCCTCAGATGCCTTATATGGACATCAACAGTCCTTGTCTCTCCTGGGTATTCATACCCCCAGACCGTAGAGAGAAGCATATCCCTGTTAAGGACGCTGCCTCTATTCTCCATAAGGCTTTTCAGAAGATCGAATTCCTTCAGGGTAAGCTGTATCTCCCTGCCATTGACCAGAACGATATGGGCTTTCTCTGAAAGCTCGATATCCCCGCATTTAAGCAGCTGCGAAGATGGTGTCACCCTGCGGAGTACAGCTTTCACGCGGCTCAGCAGCTCAAGCATGGAAAATGGCTTTGATATATAGTCATCCGCACCTTTATCAAACCCTTCGATCTTATCATATTCACTATCCCTGGCTGTGACCATGATCACTGGAACCGATGAGACAGTCTCTGTCCTGCGAAGCCCAGCGAGCACCTGGAGACCATCCTTTCCTGGAAGCATGACATCAAGCAGAATCAGCTCAGGCTTATCCTGTTCTGCCATAGCTACAACATCAGAGCCATCACAAAACACCCTGACCTGATAACCGCTGCCCTCCAGGGCGACAGCCAAAAGCTTGCTTATTCCTGGATCATCCTCAACTACATATATCATAATCTGTACTATACCATACCGTTTTTTCTGAGCCAATCATCATCACCGCTGATACACCAGCCGACATATGAGGCAAATGATGCGGCATGATCGCCCATACGCTCAAAGTATTTTGCTGCCATCAGGACATCAGGAGCCTCATCTGCATCCGAATCAGACCGCCTGATCAGATCAATCACAGCATTCTTTGCATTCATGAACAGGCTGTCAACTGTATCATCATATGCAATGACAGTCTCTGCCTTCTCCTGGGAGAATTCGACTAAAGCATCTATTGCCTTGCTCAGCATATCGCTGACTGCGCTGCACATAGGAAGAAGACCGGCTTCATTTATTATCTCCCGGTTCCTTATGAATGGCAGTATCTCACTGATATCGCCTGCATTATCCCCTATCCTCTCAATATCGCTGGACATCCGGATTGCTGATGTGATCAGCCTCAGATCCTTTGCGACTGGATGATGTATGAGGATTATGCGGAGTGCCTTACGCTCACACTCTCTGGCCCTCGACTTCATCTCTGCCGCATAATCCGACAGATTCTTCCCATTATCCTTCCTATTATCCTCTATGCTGGATTTCAGCATTACCATAGCCTCTTCAGCGATTCCGCCAAGCTCTATTATGC
>CAKQTF010000194.1 GCA_934276695.1 uncultured Spirochaetales bacterium | reverse complement strand
CTTGCTGACTGGATAATCGGTGAGATGCAGAAATGATCAGGCATCATTGTCTTGAAGGCCTAGCAGAGCAGAATGGAAGAGTGGACTGTGCTGCGTCACAGCTATTCGGGATTCCGCGATCTGCATTATCCTATCCGTCAGCATTCATAAGAATCAATGGGGCTTCTGCAAAGAAGAGCAGCCGGGTTTCTGTTGGTGACAGCATCTCCGTTGAGTATGATGAGGAGGTGCTGGAGGGGCTTGAAGCGGAATCCATCCCGCTGAATAAGGTCTATGAGGATTCAGATATCCTTGTCATTGATAAGGAGCAGGATATGCTTGTCCACCCAGGTGCTGGAAATTATAATGGGACAGTTGCCAATGCTCTGCTTGGTTTATATGGAGAGGAATTCAGTACTGGAAATGATTCTCTAAGGCCAGGTATCGTCCATCGTCTGGACAAGGATACGTCAGGCATTATGGTGATTGCAAAGACAAAGCATGCCCATGAATCATTATCAAGACAGTTTGCAGAGCATACGAATGAGAAGTATTATGAGGCGATTGTCAAAGGCAATTTCAGAGGGCGTACAGGTCAGATAGACACAAGCATAAGAAGGGATCCGAAGGATAGGAAGAGATATGCTGCAGTACCTGATGGAACAGCAGGTGGAAAAGAGGCTCATACACGTTATGAGGTTATTGCACAGTGTGAAGGGTACTCCTTCCTCCGTATAAGGATACTTACAGGGCGTACTCATCAGATCCGTGTCCATATGGCATCAATAAAGCATCCAGTAGTCGGAGATCCGATATATTCTGGCAGGGATAAGCGTTTCCCTGATGCAACACTCATGCTTAACAGTGCTGAGCTTACGATAACACATCCAGGGACAGGGGAGCGGATGACATTCAGGTCAGAGACGCCTGTGCGGTTTATGGAATTCATGGATGCTATCGGCCTTGTCATAGATACGATGCATGGGAAGCGATGAGATCGATGTTGAACATCTTTTCAATGCGTATCTTTGATGTTGGCCCCTGTCCAGGGAAAATAAGCATATTCTCATCCAGAGACATTATCTTTGCATTTATCTCTTTTATCAGGGCTTCTCTCCTCATGAATGATTCTGTTGCTGCAATCCTTCCTGCATAAAGCACATTCCCAGTGAATAATGCATTCTCTATCCTGAATATGCATGACTCTTCCGCATGGCTTCTCATTGGTATTGCCTCAATCCGGAAATCGCCGATTGATATTGCCCTGCCTGGATCCTTCATGCATAGGAGCCCATCCCTCATCTCTGGCATTGAGTAGAATGGCTCTGAGTATATTTTACCCAGCGTCAACAAACCCTCAATGCATGGCTTATTGATCTGTGTCAGCAGTATGCCTTTCAGATTAAGCCTGTTTTCTTCTATGTGTTTCACAAGCTCTTCTCTGATCTCTGCCGGATCGATTATGACGAGCTCTCTCTTATCATTGCTGATCATATAGATGTTTGAAAGCGTGGAAGCAGAGAACACTGAATGGATTATCATGTCGCAGAGTCCTCTGTGCATCTATATGCATCATTTATATTTGAGTACCTGAATGAAATCTCCTTCATAAGGCAGTTGGAGAAATCTGCTCTCTTAAGATTGCAGTCCTCCATTTTTGAATAAAGGAATTTTGATACGGAAAAATTGGAATAATAGAAATCATTATGTGAAAAATCAGAGTCATATGAATCAATGCCTATGAAGTTATTATGTATTGCTGTTGATTCCGTTATCTCTGAGTTCATGAAAAGAGAGCCTGAGAATACAGAATAACGTATTTCTGAATCGATGATCTCTGTATTTCTGAATAGCGCGAAATCAAAGAATGACGCTGTTATGCTGACATTCTCAAAATGGCATCTGTCGAAGACACAGAATGCGAAATTGCAGCCTGCTATTGTTTTGTTCCTTATATCAAGCCCTGTCAGCTCAGCACCGACGATAGAGATGTCTGATGTATCCTTCCCTGATTCAAGATCTGCCATTATATCAGAGAGGATTCCTGCTCTGTTACTGCTGTGGTGAAAACAGTAGTCACTTCCTTTTACAGAATATATATGGCATCCTGGTGCTTTGCATAAAACAGGTAAGAACATACTGAGAGTTTCGCCTTCTTTCATCTGGTTGTCAACACAGCATTGTGATAGCATATTCTTATGCGCTTTCAGATAAGACGTTCAATAAATAATGTTTATACAGCTTTATCTCTTGATGATGGTATGGTTTACACCTGCAGGCTAAAAGGCAAGATTCTCAAGCTGGAGGAAAAGGAGTATAACCCGGTTGCAGTCGGAGATATAGCAGAAGGGGAATGCTACAGTGCCGATGAGGCAATGCTCACATCTGTTTATCCACGCAGAAGCTCATTCAGAAGATGGAATACAAAGGCCGAGCTTAACCAGACAATATGCGCCAATCAGGATCAGACAGCAATAGTGATCTCAAGTTATTCCCCTCCGTTCAGGCCCCGGTTTGTAGATAGGGCAATTGCCTCTAATATTGGTGCAGAGATACTTCTTATCATGAACAAATCCGATTATGGCCTGACCGAGGATGAATTCAAGCGCTGGGCTTTGTATAAGAAGCTAGGGTACAGGATAGTTGCGGTATCATCCCTTACTGGCGAGGGAATAGATGATGTTCGGAGCCTCATAAAAGGTAAGACAACTGCTTTTGTCGGACAGAGCGGAGTCGGAAAATCCTCTCTCATCAACAGGCTTCTTGGTACAGATCAGAGAACAGGCGCAGTCTCAGAGAAATTCAATAGAGGGCGCCATACGACAAATCATGCCCTGTTTCTGGAGGGAGAGGACTTCAGCCTCATCGATACTCCGGGAGTCCGTGAGATCCTTATCCCATTCGAGGATATAGCATCAGTCAAGGATTCTTTCCCTGAACTGCGAGATCTGGAATGCATGTACTCAACATGCCTGCATAGGGGGGAGCCTGGCTGCATGGTGCCTGGATTGCTGGAGGCAGGGGACATCAATGAGGATAGATATGAAAGCTATCTTAGAATGCTTCAGAGCTTAGAGGAACGGAGGCCAAAGTATTTAAGGAAAGATGGAATTAGAAAGAAGAGCAATTGAGAATATAGAACTGGATAAGGTGCTTTCAGATATTGCATCTGGTTCGCTTAGCCGTGAAGGCCGTGCAAGGATATGTACAGATGCTGTTTCTGATTCTGCAGAAGAGATCGAGAAGCGGTATAAGACAATAGATTCATACATGAATCTGCTTGAAGGCTCTGATGCGCTTCCTTTATTTCCCGATCTTGAGGATGTATTC
>CAKQTF010000193.1 GCA_934276695.1 uncultured Spirochaetales bacterium | reverse complement strand
TCACCATATGTGATCGGGATATCAGAGACGAGGATATCATCAATATAAGGCCCAGCAGGGACATCAGCAGAAAAAGCATATGAAACAGAAGCAAGAAGCACCAATGCGGCAGCAATCAGTTTTTTCATAATACTAAGATTAGCTTTTATTCTGAAAGCATTCAATGTGAAAAGCATAGCCATTATCTGTCTTCTGACTTGAATCCAGCACTGACTCTCTTTCTGCTTAATCCTTGTTTTTACTCTGCTAATCTGCTAGGATAATCACAGCGCCGATGTGGCGGAATTGGTAGACGCAGTAGACTCAAAATCTGCCGGGAGCAATCCTGTATCGGTTCGATCCCGATCATCGGTACATTTTAATCCACTTAATTCTTCCTATTGAGCAGAGTTAAGTGGATTTTCAATTCTGCTTCCAGATCCAGAGCTGACATCCAGATTGATGATCTGCAATAAACATTGACAGACTGGAATGTCCTTATAAAAACAGCTCATGCAAGCATATAATTCCACATCCTTCATCAGATGAGAGGATAATCATGTGAAGAATATAATATTAGCTGTTTACTGTAATGGCGGGGATATCAGGACTGATTGTCATGTGGTATCTGCACTGTTCCAGTGAATATGGATCTCTTTCTATATGAAAAGCTTAGCAGCACTAGTGGACTAGCATTATTTGATAAAACAGATAAATGCTATAACTATTATGAATGAATGTAGGCACTGCCGATGAACGGCAAGGCCTCAGAGTCCGCAGTCAGCAGACAACGTTATAATCATTGCCGCCACTAAAGCTTCCGAAGGCCGTGGCGGTTTTCATGAAGTGAACAAGCTCACAGAGAACATCAAGACCTGATGCTGTTATCCTCAGAACCAATACAATCAGCTCTTTCATAGTGCCTCCTTTCATATCAAGTCTCGGAAAATCCGGAATCATGATACTAGAGACCTACCGCCCACCATTTATGGCAGTGCCGGTTAAATCATAGCGTAATGCCATATCCGATACTGCATTTCTCTGTATGCTTTAACTAATATCCTGCGATCACTGTTTATTTTTCAGCTTTCAAACTCACTCATAGAGCATTATAATCATCTCTGTAAAGGGGCAATAAAATGAGAAAAATAATTTTTACTGCACTTCTGATTTTCTTAATCACTATAATGATTTCATGCAATGCAGAAAGAACTAGCAGTAATGAGATAATCGTGCTGGATTTTGATCAGTCACAGGCAGAAAGCAGAGCCATGACAAGATTCCCAACATCTGCAGAAGGCAACCCATTCATTACTATGATGGGTGGTACAGGAGAAGGGTATGATGATGGATTCCGAATGAGCTGCAATGCGATGAGATGCCTCCCAATAATACCAGGATTCAAGAGGATTGATATTAATGAGCTTATCTCATCAGGCAGCGTGCAGCTGAAAGCATTCGGATTTCCTATTGTCCCAATACACACAGAGCTTACCAAGGATGGAATCTTCATCAGATATGATATAAAAGAAGGTGATAGGACAATCGGGAGAATAGACTATTACTATTCTGTTCTTGAGAACAGATTCTCTTATCGTGAAGTCGTGAGTCCTTTCTTTGGACAAAATGCCCACGATTGCATCCTGTTCTTCGAGCTGAAGGATGCCCAGCTGGAGATAGATAACAGAGGCAGAATCTCATTCAAAGCAGGAGAACCATATGACAATGGATCAGCCTTTTCATATTATTGCATCGATCTCCTGGATAACGCTACTGATAGCGCAGTCAAAAATAACCACTATACATCTTTCTGGCTTGATTCCTGCAAGGAAGCAATGAAATACAGCAGCAAATCTGTCACTGCAATCACATACAATCACACAGCATACCGCGGTGAAAATGGCAATGGGATTATGATAACTGATGATAATTTCATCAATGCATCTGGACTGAAGCGGAAATATCCTGAAACAATCAATGCCTCAAACAGAGACTCTGATTTCAATATTGATTTTGTACTGGACTTTCTCAATGGAATATTCGCCCCAGGAATCTTTGAGAAGAAGGACTTCACATCACTTGAAGACTTCAATAGCAATGGATTCAGATTTGCAAAGGGATTCAGCTGGATTGATGAACGCACTGACAAGGCACTTGGATACCCTGTGACTTATGATTTAAGAGAAGGCAAAGGAGCATCAAAGTTCTGGGAAGTACAAGACCGGATCACAGAAGAGACATTCGCATCTGATGCGATGACAGATAATGAGAAAAAATGGTTCAATGAGCTTGGGGTCTCTACAGAATCATTTGATGGGTTTGTTATGGATCTCTTCTCAAAACTGGATTTTCCTGAAGATGTGATAAGATCAAGGAAAACACTTATTTCAGACTCATATAACATATAAAACATGGGGACTGCCGATCAGGCAGTCCCCTTTTCCTATCTGCAGCCACAGGTATGACAGATTATGGAGAACAGATTTACAGTATCTCCTCTTTCCACTCGCTTATGTTCCTGTCTGCAGAGGAGAAATTGATTCCTGCTAGATGGACTGTCTTCTTATTCCTCTCCGGAATGAACTGCTCTGCATAGCCTTTCTCATGTATCTGTCTCAGGGCCTCATCCGCAGATCCGTCATATTTGAATTCAATCACATATATATGGCCTTCTGCTCTGAGAACAGCATCCGCCCTGCCCCTCTTCGTCTCTATCTCTGTTCCGATCTCCGCACCAAGGGCCTTAAGGACCGAGAAGAAGACTGTGCTGTAATAGAGCTCATCTGCATTCCGTGAGAGATCATATGGGATTGCCTCATAGACTGATTTAATTATCCCTATTGCCTCTTCCGTATTCCCCTCTCTGAAGCACCCTATGATCCCTGATATCCTGAAGCACTCTGCAGCATCATCTCCGGCATAAAGGCCAAGAAGGCTTTCAGAATATGCCTCTGAGACCTCCTCATTCGGAAAATCCAGGCTGAGGACCTTCCCCGTACTGTCTGCAGTTCCTGTAATCGTAAGATATCCCGTCTGGAAGAGAAGGGATCTGTAGGCTGTAAGGCTGATATCCTTCTTTGCCATATCAAGGATATCGAAGACAGCAATGCTGTCCTTGCTTATGGCCTTTGCTGCATCCTTTGTGATATCGAACCGTACCTTCCTGGCAACATCCATCAGGAGCTTCATCGTCCCTGTATTGACCCAGTAGTTGTCAAAATCAATGCCGCCATTGAAGAAGAATGATCCGACTGATACAGGATTATACACAGTCTCAGCCTGTCTCGGAGCGAATCTGTGGCCATCATACTTTGCCTTGATCATTCCAAGAT
>CAKQTF010000192.1 GCA_934276695.1 uncultured Spirochaetales bacterium | reverse complement strand
GTGCCAGAGGCTTTGTAGTATCAAAGGAATACAGGGCAAACCCTGGATAGGATGCTGTTACTGAGAATGGTGGGACCGACTCTGCGACAAGATGGGATCCGATAAGCTTCCCCTGGTAATTAAGCTGTGCACCATATGGCCTCGGGCTTATGAACAGAGGCTGCGGCTCCTCCAGCTCTGGCTCAAGGATAATGTCCAGGACCTCATCAAGGACAATCTCAGCATCCATCATCTTATAAAGAGGAGCTGCCAGCGTGAATCTATGCGGCCCCTTATCAAGAACTGCAAACGGAGAGCCGGAATCAAAGCTGACGCCATCAATTGAAAGCGATGCGCTATCTGGATAAGAAAGCCTGTATATCCTTGCATTGTCACTCCTGAAAAACGGAAGGAGAATGCCAACCACAGTCTCCAGGTCCTCATCGATGAGACTGCTCACATAGAGGCTCTCATGCACCAGTGAGCCATTTAAATAAAGCGAGAGAAGCTCAACACCATCAAGCTTTTCACTCCTGATCACAGCAAGCAGGTCAAGGTTCTCTTTCAGGCTGAAATATGCCGATGCATCAGCAGAGCCTGAGATAAGAAACGGCTTTTCCGCATCCGATGGGCTGAGCTCGATTATCCTGACAGCAAGAGGGCCGGATACATCAGCTTCAGTCCTTCTGACAGAAGAGACATCCTTCTCATTCTGGTATGCTTCATCAAGAGCCTTAAGATAGGCCCGTTCAGATTCCAGACTGGCCCTTGCCTCTGCTTTCTCATAGGCATAGCTGCTGTCAGCATAGGCCCCAATGGAAGCAAGGGCACTATCAAGCATCAGTCTCCCGCTCTCTGAATCCGAATAAATCCCCACGCGGAATTCAGCAGAAGAGAGCGGTGATGCTACAATGAGCAGAACCAGCAGAAGAAGCTCAGTTCTCCTTCTGGAAATGAAGCCAGCTTTCGATGAACTCATCAATCTCGCCAACCATAACAGCAGTTATATTGCCAGTGCTGTAATTTGTCCTGTGATCCTTAACAAGAGTATAAGGCTGGAAGACATAGCTCCGGATCTGATTGCCCCAGGAAATATCGCTTTTGGCAATTGCATCCTTCTCTTTTTCCTTCTCCCTCTCCTTCTGGTAATACTCATACAGCTTTGCCCTGAGCATCTTGAAAGCCACATCCTTATTCATGTACTGGCTTCTCTCGTTCTGGCACTGCACGACTATACCGGTTGCATAGTGGGTTATCCTGACAGCAGAATCAGTCTTGTTGACATGCTGCCCGCCGGCTCCTCCAGCCCTGTATGTATCAAGGCGGTAATCCTCAGGCTTTATATCAATCTCAATGTCGTCATCGACTTCTGCTGATGCATATACAGAAGAGAAGGATGTATGCCGTCTCTTGGCGGCATCAAACGGAGAGATCCTGACCAGCCTATGCACGCCGGCCTCCCCCTTAAGATAGCCATAAGCATATGCACCGGACACCTTGAGCGTGACGCTCTTTATTCCGCCCTCGTTCTCCTCCATATCAAGAAGCTCGCATTTGAATCCATGCCGCTCTGCCCACCGGGTATACATCCTCATGAGCATCGAAGCCCAGTCAGATGCCTCTGTTCCGCCGGCACCGGCATGAATTGAAAGGAACACATTGTTCTTATCAAGCTTGCCATCAAGCAGTGTCTTTATCTTCAGTGGCTTGAATTTCTCATCAAGTGCATCTATCTGATCCTGAAGCTCAAGCCTCAGGCTCTCATCATCCTCTGAGCCATATAGGTCTATAAGCTCCTGAAGCTCATTTATCTCATCAATGAGCTCCTTCCATGGGTAATAGCTATCCTTCAGTGCATTCAGCTCTGAGAATGTCTTCTCCGCAGCATCCTTATCATTCCAGAAATCCGGAGCAGCAGTCTTTTCCTCAATGGCCTTTATCTTCTCTTCTGTCCCAGCCTCGTCAAAGACGCCTCCAGACTTGGTATGCTTCTTCCTTCAGATCTTCGAATTTTGCCTTGTTCTCAATAAACATAATATATTCTCCTTAAAATTATCGTTGCTATTTAATCATGCACAGCCAATGCCACTATAGCTCGCACGCACGCAGAACAATCCTGAAATCCCTTGTCTTACCGCTCTCTGCATGGAATGGAAAAGTGAAGAGCAGCCGCTTGTAAAGGCAGAATTCCTCATATGCAACAGCTGTGTACTGTCCCTGGAAAACATGTTCCTCTGATAGTGAGAACTGCTCTGTAGATGAGAATACAACCTGCATCTGAGGTGTTTTCGAGCTGTATTTCACTGTCTTTGCCTTTATTGCACGGTCAGTGAGCATCAGCCTCTTCATCTCTACACCCATAAGATCAAATCCTGTGCCTTCAAGGAACACCTCGCTCTCATAGGTGCCATCAAGCACTTTATCATCATCAGCAATAAGCGTCACATCCACAATGAATGTAGAGCTCCGCAGCTTATAGTGCTTTATTATAGTGAACGGAAGCGACGGATCCGAGAGAGTGAATATGAACTCACTGCGCTTCTTGTCTATTACCTCAGCATCAAACAGCATCCCTTCAGTGGAATAGCGCACGCCATTTGCTATGACAATATCAGAGAAGCTCTTCCTGAGATGGACATCCCCGAAGCTCTTGTCAAACGGGACTCTGGTGTCAAGCAGATTGATTGCAAATCGCTTGTAGTCAAACTCCGTAACAGCACCGCCTATCGGGGACATCACCGCAATATACTGGGAATTCGCTGCAAAATAGTTGCTCTCACCGCTCTCCTCAAGATCATATTCCTTATACATCGATGAGCCATTCTCTTTATAGACGCACTCCTCAGCCTCGATTATGCTTGACCAGAAAGCACGTCTTGACGATGTTCTAAGCGGTGTGCATAAAGCATCATGGATGAACAGAGGTCCGGTTCCTATGCCGAGCAGATATCTTGAGACATCCTTCTTCGTATACCTGCTTCCCCTCCCGCCCTGACAGCCTTCAGCAAGCGAAATATACCTATTGAAAAGATATCTGAAGTTCTCATTCCTCACGAAGATATCATTGAAGGAAGAGAGTCCTCCAGCATATGCATCCCTGGAATACCATCCGGAATCAAGATATCCTGGCTTATTCAGCTTTATCTCATCAAGGAATACCAGTGACTCCTTATGCCTTGTAAGGAATCCGGTGATGAACTGGCCAAGCCTGTCGTCCTCGTTGCCTCTTGCCGCCCCTTCAAGGAGCTGGTCAGCATTGAAGAATATAATCTGATCCCTGTTCTTTGCGCAGATCGCATCATCCAGTCCGGACTCAAGCTGCTGTATCGTAATC
>CAKQTF010000191.1 GCA_934276695.1 uncultured Spirochaetales bacterium | reverse complement strand
GAAAATACTCTATTTCATACTTCCTGCATACTCTGTCAATCTCTTTGAGTATATCGAGAAAATGTGAACGGATTTCCTCTATTGTTAGTTCTCTCATTAAATATCCCCCAGTTTATTATTCTTGATAAGCAGACCAAGTCTATCTATTGCAAGTAATGTTTTCAATGTGTTTGTCTGTTTTTGCCATCTGTCAATACACTGTAATATGTTGGCTTGCCATCTGCTGTCATCTTGTATTTCCTGTGCCAGTCGAGCTTTGAGAATATGCAGTCATTCTCAAGTTCCATGAAATACTCCTCATCATATGGCTCTGAGAGCACATTCACCAGATCATAGAGGCGCTCACTTGTATAAGCAAGAGAGTCAATCTCAGCCTTGATATCATGGAATTCTTCATATGCAAGCATTATCAGATAATCAATCATCAGGTAGTCAATCAATGTATCATGCTTTTCCCAGTAGTCGAAGAACATGTCCCTTACAAATGAAACAAGCTTTCCTTTCTTCTGGCTTCCGATTATGAACCCATGGAAAAGATTGTGCTGCACAAAGCAGGTCTCAGCCCATTTTGTATGCTGCGAGAAGAAGTGCATGCTGAAATAGTCTTCAGGAATAGGCTGTGCTGTATAAATCGTAGAATCGAGCCAGAGTCCGCCATATTTCTCAAGAAGCGTGAATCTGAAGATATCTGAAAGCTGTGCAAATGATATATAACCTTTCTCCCTTTTCTCAAGTATATACTCTGGAAGCTCAATATACTTTCTGTAATTATCCTTTGTTAGGATTACGAGCTCAGCACCATTGGCATTCCGCCTGATTGACGAGAAGCATGACTGGATTAGCGGTGGTGCTGTCTCTTCCCCCTGCCACCATAGCGTCCATATGTATCTATGCTCAGGCTCTTCAAACTCTGGCTCACTGTATGATCTGTATCTGTTTATTATGTCAGCATGCTCTTTTCTGAGGTATGATAGGATGAATTCATGTTTTTTCTCTGCCTGGCTCAGACAGAATCTGTTCCTGAATGGCTTATATAGATATAGAAAGCCGAATAGCGTATGAAAATTCAGAGACCATGATATGTTATGTCCTACTCTGAACCAGTTCTTAACATGCCACATATTTCCCATAATCAGTCAGCCCTCATGCGTTTTATTGATGATCTGATTTGCATAATAACATATTCCATATATTCTCGTGTTTGAATGGCAGAAGTTTTTATAATTTAATTTTGTTTATCATACAGCTATAATGACATTATTAACTATAATATATGGAATATGATATTTTATTCTCTAATATTCAGATATGGAGTAATGCATAATGTTGAATTTTGCAGTTGGCCCAGTTCATTCTAGTAATGATATATTAGCAATAGGGGCAGAGCAGGTCCCTTATTTTAGAACGGAAGAGTTCTCCAGAGAATTCACGTGTTGTTTTCTTGACTGGTTCAGGAACGGCTGCAATGGAAGCTGCAGTTATGAACTTATTCTGTAGTAAAGATAAGGTACTTGTTGTAAATGGCGGAAGTTTTGGCAAGCGTTTTGTACAGATTTGTGAAATCCATAATATTCCATTTTCAGAAATAAAGATCACCCAAGGAAAAGATATTTCAGAGGCTGACTTAAAGCCTTTTGATAATTCTGGGTATACAGGACTTCTAATTAATGTTTGTGAAACATCAACAGGTGTGCATTATAATATTGATCTTGTAAGTGGATTCTGTAAGCGCAATGGCATTTTTCTTTGCATAGATGCCATAAGTTCCTTTCTGGCTGATTCTCTGGATATGAATGCATTGCATGCTGGGGCTGTCATAACAGGTTCGCAGAAAGCATTGGCTACCCCCCCGGTATATCAATTATCGCATTATCTGATTCTGCTGTTGAGCGTATATACAGCAATAAGCCTCATACCCTTTATTTTGACCTTAAACTGGCACTGGAGGATGGAGAGAGAGGCCAGACTCCATTTACTCCAGCTGTTGGGATTCTCAGACAGATTAATTCCAGGCTTAAGGAAATAAAGAGGAATGGTGGATGTGTAGCAGAGATGAAGCGTATCTCAGATATTGCAAATGACTTTCGAACAAGAATAAAAGATCTGCCTCTTGTTATTACATCAGAATCGTTATCAAATGCGGTAACGCCGTTGCATCCGTTGAATGTGTCTGCTTATGATGTTTTTCGTATTCTGAAAGATGAATATGGAATCTGGATCTGTCCAAATGGAGGAGAACTTGCATCTAAAATATTCAGAGTTGGGCATATTGGTGCTTTAACAAAAGATGATAATACTGTTCTGATAAATGCATTCTATGATTTGCAACGCCGAGGATTGCTCTAGATGACTAAGGTAATTACATATGGGACCTATGATATGCTGCATTACGGGCATGTCAGACTTTTGAAAAGAGCAAAAGCGCTAGGTGATTATTTAGTGGTTGGTGTTACAGCAGATGATTTTGATAAAGCCAGAGGTAAGATTGATGTAAAGCAGTCATTGATAGACCGCATTGATGCGGTAAGAAAGACAGGACTTGCAGATGAAATCATAGTAGAAGAATATGAAGGGCAGAAAATTGATGATATAAAGCGCCTTAATATTGATATTTTCACTGTAGGATCTGACTGGATAGGCAAATTTGATTATTTAAATGACTATTGTAAAGTTGTTTACCTTGATCGAACGGATGGAATATCAAGCAGTTCTTTACGTAATAATCTAAATCAGCTTTCAATTGGATTAGTTGGTGAATCCAATATAATAAACAAGTTTGTTTCTGAATGTTCTTTCATAAATGGAATTTCAATTTCAGGAATTTATACATTAGATAGGAATTGGATGGATGAAAGAATTCTTGATTCGGATAGTATTGTCGGAAGTTACGATGAGCTATTAGAGAGATCTGATGCTGTATATATTGCATCTCATCCAAGTATGCATTTTGAGCAGATTAAGCAAGCTTTGAACTGTAATAAACATGTTTTATGCGAATCCCCCATTTCTATAAGTACTGATGAATATAACGAGTTATCAAGGATTGCTATAGAAAGAGGGCTTGTTCTGTCAGATGGGATAAAAACGGCATATTCCATCGCATATGAGCGTTTGTTGTTATTATTGAAAACAGGAATTATCGGAGATATCCTTTCTGTTGATATAACGTGTACTAGTCTACGTTATGAAAAATATGGAAGCAATTTTGATATAATATGGCCCGCAATATGTTCTTGGGGGCCGACAGGAATGCTTCCCGTATTTCATATCTTAGGTGCAGATTATAAGACGTATTAAATTGTTTCTATGGTTGC
>CAKQTF010000190.1 GCA_934276695.1 uncultured Spirochaetales bacterium | reverse complement strand
CATTGTCGCATTGCATGATGAGAGCGCCTGCATATTATTGAACACACCGTTATGCGTCGGAAGCTGCCCTGTCATTATCCCAGCCCTGCTAGGCACACATAGCGGAGCTGAGCAGTAGCAGCTGTCAAAGCATGTCCCCTCTGCGTAAAGCCTGTCTAAATTGGGAGTCCTCACATAAGGATCTGCAGCATTACCCATGATGAATGGATTATGCTGATCAGATAATATATAGATTATATTCTTCTTTTTATTCATCCTGAACATCCTGCTCTATAGAAGATTCCTTCTGCACCATCCTTCCCTTCCTCAGAGCCTTAATATTCGCCCAGATGAGATATGCTGTGATCAGTATGATCAGAATGCAGATAGGCCTTGTAAGAATATAGACAAGGACATTGGTCCCTGTTGCTCTTACGATAGTCAGGGTCCTGACGTAATTGCTCTCAATGATCCCGCCAAGGATCAGACCGAGCACAATCGGCGTATTCGGAATCTCCAGCTTTGAGAAGAGAACCCCGATAAGGCCGAGGATCAGGGCAACAATGACATCATTCATCGAGCTATTAACGCTGTATGCTCCAATCATTGAGAATAGAATCACGCTAGGTATGATGTACTTCATCTTAATCTTCAGTATCGATGAGAACACTGGAATGCCGAAGACTCCGATCAGTACCATGAATAGAGTTGCGATAAACATCCCGCCAAGGAATGTATAGACAACATCACCATGCTCTGCAAACAGGCTCTGCCCAGGGACAAGCCCATGGATCGTCAGTGCACCGAACATAATGGCACTCGTTGCTGAACCGGGAATCCCAAGTGCAAGCATCGGGACAAGTGAGCCTCCGACAGCTGCATTATTAGCTGCCTCTGGTGCGATTATCCCAGCAGGACAGCCATTGCCGAAGTTTCCTTCCTTATCGCTGCCCTTTGCATCACCATAAGCGAGGAAAGATGCAATCGCACCTCCGGTCCCTGGCAGGATACCGATGAATGTGCCGATGCCTGTGGATTTAAGAAGGACACGCAGGTACTTAGTGAACATCTCCTTCATTGTTGCCATGAATCCGGCAGGCTTCAGCTCTGCCTTATCCTCTGCCTCTGCTGCATGCAGCTGGATTATCCCCTGCTTCACCATCTCCGTTATCGCAAAGAGCCCGATTACAGCAGGAATAAGGTCTATTCCACCGCGGAGTGCCTTTATACCGAAAGTGAACCTCATCTGGCCAGTAACATCATCAGTGCCTATCATGGCAAGAAACAGTCCGAAGCATGCGGCAAATAATCCTTTAAGGACATTCTTTCCTGTAAGGGAACCAACGATTGTGAGACCGCATATTGCGATGAGCATCATCTCCGGGGGCCCGAATTTAACTGCAACCTTAGCAAGGACCGGTGCGAAAAGAATCAGGACGATAAGGCCGACAAGACCTCCGAATCCGGAAGCCCCAACGGAATAGAACAAGGCTTTTCTGCCTTCGCCTCTTCTTGTCATCGCATTTCCCTCAAGCGCTGTGCAGGCACTTTCAGCAGTGCCTGGGCAGTTGATGAGAATTCCGGAAATCGATCCGCCGTATGAAGATCCCATATAGATGCCACCAAGGAACAGAAGCCCCTGTGCCGGTCCCATTGTATAAGTGAATGGGAGCATTACAGCAATCCCGATCCCGCCATTCATTCCAGGGATTGCACCAAGTATGATACCGACAAGTGCACCTAGAAAGCTGACCAGCAATGTATTCAGACTGAATAGATTAGCTAAAACTGTCATAAGCATATTGCGTTACAATCCCCTTTATGCTCAGTGACTCTCGTAATAGTCTTTTCTCATTGCGAAGTCATCCTTCAGGAATGATGCAAGGGCATCACCTGTCAGAAGCTGAGGAATCTCTCCCTGGGCCTTAATGTTCTCACTTATTGCGCCTCTGAATCCTTCCTCCAGAGCAGCGACGAGCTTATCAACAATAGCCTGGTCAATGCCTTTAGGTCCGACAATCATCCTCACAGCAGGATTCACAGCATCATATCCCTGCTCTCTGAATGTTGGAACCTCCGGATATGTTGCAAGGCGGTCTGATAGCATGAGGCCAAGGATGGAAAGACCATTCTCATCTGCCTGCTTCACGAATTTAGCGCCAAGGATCCCTGCCTCGATATGGCCTCCAAGCAGATCAGCGAATACCTTATTCCCTCCACTGTACACAACACCTGTGAACTCTGCGCCAGTTGCATTCTCAAACAGTGTCAGAGTCATTTCCTGAGTAGGTGAAGGAAGACCGATTGTCACAGCCTTCGGATTTGCCTTTGCATATGCAAGGAAATCATCAATCCCTGAGTAAGCTGAACCCTTCTTCAGTACTATTATGTCTCCTGTTGTATTGAGGCCTGCGATATATGTGAAATCATCAACAGTGAACTCACACCCTTTCTGTCCGAAGGCAAAGCCTGCAACATCAGTGTTCGAGAAAACACCGATTGTATATCCATCCGGATCTGAATCCGCGATATCCTCCATTGCAAGAAGCCCGCCAGCACTTCCGTTATTAACTACGACAAATGGCTTTCCCATGATTGCCTCAAGCGGATTCGTCGCAGCTCTGGCCATTGCATCAGTGCCACCTCCTGCAGCTGCGATGACAATGCACTTCACTTCCTTGCTTGGATATGCTGCATCAGCCTTCTCCTGAGCTCCATTAGCGGACACAGGTGCGATAATGGCAAGAGCCATTAACAGTACGGGAAAAAACCTGAATACTTTTCCAGACATTCTTCTAACTCCTTTTTTGTATTGATCAGAACAGTGAGATCAGTCTTCCCCTTGGACATCTGATCCTCAGTCCATAAGTGAAGACAGCATAGGAAACAGCTATAAGCACAATAGAGAAAACGACTGAGATCAGTAGTCCCTTCTTTGACTTATCGCGGTTTATGAAAATGGTAACAGCAAGCACCTCTATAAATGCCGTGGCATAGAAACCGAAGTACTTTGCAAGGGCTGGATTGACCACAAGAAGCACCATCAGGATAACCTCTGACAATCCGAATCCGGAGCACCTCTCATTCTTCCCTGACAGGACTGACTGAAGAAGCACAACGATGCTGATTGAAAGCATCAGAGCAAAGACAATCCCCGGATAAGGGCTGGATGGCTCGCTGTTATAAAGCATAGCGAAAACAGAGAATATGCATCCAATAGCTCCTGCCAGGAAATTCTTGCTGAGAAGCCTTTCTTTTGAGAATTCAGCTTTCATTTTTTACCAAAACCTCCTTTTTAGATTAATTTTTATCTTACATATCCTATATGTCAAGAAAAATCTTTCTTAATTTTTCGCAATAACGAGTCCTAAG
>CAKQTF010000189.1 GCA_934276695.1 uncultured Spirochaetales bacterium | reverse complement strand
CTGGAAATCATCCCATAAGCCTCGATAGGGCTCTTCCGTGTCTTTCTGCCGATAGCGACATCAGTAGTAAGAAGAGTGAATCCGAAAGTCAGAGCGAGGATAATATATGTAACCAGGAAGACTCCGCCACCGCCCTGGGCCGCCAGATACGGGAACCTCCATATGTTTCCTAAACCTACCGCACTTCCCGCTGAAGCAAGCACGAACCCTATTGAGCCAGAGAATGAACCCTTCTTTTTTTCTTCTGACATAGCTACCTCCATTCCAGTATTCTGACAGAAAGAAAAAAATTAGACTAGCTATCAAAAAAATCAATACTGGTATTTCTTCTGCTTTATATATGCTAATCCCTTCAGAAAGCTCTCTGCATTCTCATATTCAACGCCATTATCAAGCATATGGGACCTGCCACGGTATATCACACATCTTCTTGTAATCTTTCCAAACTGCTTTTCAGTCAATGAAAGCTTTTCCTTATCATTGATATGCCTGTACTGTGCAGGAAAAGGCACATTGCTATGCTTTATTCCATAGACCTCACATTCATTCTCTGCCTTGTCATATATCACCATATCAAACTCTCCGGAAGCAAATTTAAGCTTAAAGACATTCCTCTTCCGGCCATATGCCTTCTTTGTCTCAAGAAGGACAATATCCTCAAGCATCCTGCCTCTGACATCATCAAGGATCTTTTCTGTGATATTGTCACGGAGCGCACCGCTTAAAGAGCCGAAGACCTCATCATGAAGCAGTGAATAAACAAGGACCTGAGCCTGACAGAATCTCATTCCGCTCTGAGTGAAGATAATACGCTCTTCTTTTCTGTTACTGATAGGAATACTCTCAGAGTAAACAGTCTCAATAAGATCCAGCGCCTTCAGATATTCGATTATCTCCTGAATATGCACCTCTTTGATCTCCACTGATTGCCTTTCCTTATTCCGGATCTTCAGGATTCTCATAATCTTATCTGTAACATCTGATGCATCAAACCAGTCGGGAAAGTCAGTGCGCTTATCCGGATTCCTCTCCCTGCGGAGCAGATCCTTTGCAGAGCCAAGATCGCTTGATCTGAAATCACGGGTGATTACATCAACAGTGAATGCCTGGTTTATATCCTCGATTATCCTATTGATTGCATTTGTCAGCTCATCCTTTTCATATAGATCAATCAGATTCCGGAAATGGTTTCCCCTGCTATAGCACTTAAGCGAATGCTGGATATTCTGAGCAATTGCGGTATCAATATAACGACGAGTGGATTCATCAGTCCTGAAAGAAGCATCGGAAGCAGTCGCATCACTGTCCTCAAATTCAAGAGAACCAGCCTTCAATGTCCCTCCGAAACGGATATACTCATCTATATCATTTATCCCAAGCAGCCTGGAATACTCACAGAATGGCACGAAAGTCGTGTGAATTGTCACAGTCCTGTCATACAGCTCTTCATTCTGAGCAAACCAGAATCCCAGGGAATCTGTTCCGGACAGGATGATCTTCATCCCCTGGACAGCATATACATCTGAAAGAAGAGCTGCATTATCTATGAATCTTTCAATCAAGGTAATCTCATCAATAAGGACATATCTGTAATTCAGCTTATCTGCAAGCTTAAGATCAGCATTCAATTCCTCAAGTGTATTATCGACAGTGGCTTTGAAATAGATGCAGGACCTTTGCTCTTCTGCACTCATTGAAAGGACTGACTGCTTAAGAAGCGTGGTCTTACCTGTCCTGCGGAGCCCAAAGACAAGACAGACCTTATCATCTGCAGGAGCTTTTAGGAAATTCTGGATTCGCTGAAAGCAATCACGCCTCTCATACCGCTCAGCACTCCTTGCCATCTTAAGCAGATGCTCTCCAAAAAGAGCTGTAAGCCTGAATTCAGGTTCATCATCCCTATTGCCATTCTGCCCAATTGCAGATGCTGGCATGGTTCTCTTCAATACCTTCAGTTCTTTCTGGAGTTCTTTTCTTTCTTCAATCAGAGGGCGCAGAGTCTCTGCTTCTGCTTCAGAAATACAGCGGTTCTTTGTCTTTCCACTCTCCTTCCACTGCTGATAGAAGTACTTTTTCCCATTTATTGTCTTTTCCGTTACATATCCTACCGGCAATTCCGCAAGCATGGTCTCCAATTCATTGATATCCTGCACCGACTACCTCTTATTAAAGAGTATAACACCTTTTAACACCCAGATTAAGGTGTTAAAAGGCGTTTTCATCTACTCTTTCAGAAATCAATACTGGTATTTCTTCTGCTTTAGGATAAGGAAAATGACTGTTGCGATGACTGACATCACCTCGGCAGCCACTATTGACAGCCATATCCCATCCAGACCCAATATAAGAGGGAAGATCAGCACAGCTGCAACCTGGAACACAAGAGTCCTTAAAAAGGATATCAGAGCAGATGTGAGACCATCATTCAGTGCTGTGAAGAATGATGATCCTAGTATTGAGATTCCTGAGAACAGGAATGAGAATGAGAATATCACAAATGCATGCGCTGTGATTTCCAGAAGCTGAGCATCATAGCCGACAAATGCCCTTGCCAGAGTACTGCCGAAGAGCTCGCTTGATGCGAACATCAAGACTGCTGTTGTGATGATTATGCCAAATCCCCTCCGTTTCAGATTCCTAAGCTCATCTGTATTGCCTGCCCCATAATGATAGCTGACAATCGGAGAGCTGCCGACCGAGTAGCCGATGAAGATTGCCTGGAAGATCATCCCAACATACATCAGCACACCATAGGCTGCAATCCCGTTCTCCCCCGCATACTTCAGAAGCTGAGCATTATAGAGCATACTGACAAGAGACATCGAGACATTGCTGAGGAACTCTGATGAGCCATTTGTGCATGTCCGTACCAGGACCTTTCTGTCAAATGAGAACCTGCAGAAATGCAGCAGGCTTCCATTCTGCCGGGCAAAATAGACAAGCGGAATGAATCCACCGATGAACTGGCTTATCGAAGTCGCAGCAGCAGCACCATAAAGCCCCCACCTGAATGCTCCTACAAAAAGAGCATCAAGGACAATATTCGCACACCCAGCAGAAACGGTGACAAAGAGCCCTATCTGAGGCTTCTGGGCTGTTGAGAAAAGACACTGGAACTGGAACTGCAGGATATAGAAAGGAAGAGAGATCAGGATAATCCTGCCGTAAGCCACACTGTCTGAGAGCAGCTGGCCATCTGCACCAAGCAGCGATGAGATCCCCGGAAGGAATATTATGCCGAGAATGGCCAGAATGATCCCTATCACTGATGAGACCAGTATATTCTGCGTGAATATCTCATTGGCCTTTCCTTCTTTCTTCTCTCCTAGGGCAACAGCGATAAGAGCTCCGCCACCTGTGCCGAACATGAAGCCTATGCAGCCGAGGATCATC
>CAKQTF010000188.1 GCA_934276695.1 uncultured Spirochaetales bacterium | reverse complement strand
CCATGCACTGTCATTCCTGTTTCCCTGATGGGTTGCGCCATGGAGCGGAAGACCTGTATCAGGATCGAAATAATATGTATGGTATGTAGAATCATCAGGACGCAGCACATGCTCGATTGAAGTCCTGAAGTGAGCAAGCGCGATTTCCCTGTAATGCTCATCCCCTGTCTCCTCTGATGCCCAGAAAAGCAGCGGTATATTCATCAGACAGTCGATTATAAGACGGTAATTCGTCCTGGCTCCGATCGGTCCCCAGGCCTGGATGAACTGGCCCTTCTCCTGGAAGCGCGATGCAAGATAGTCAGCAGCCTTTATAGCACTATCACGCCCGTCTATGCTTCCATACAGCTTATATCCGGCAACACATGATGGTGAGTAAAGGAAGCCCATATCATGGTTATCGATATTGACCTTCTCGTCTATCCTGAATTTGAAGTCACCAACATGCTCAAGTGCCTTACGCTTGAAGTCCTTTCTTCCAGTGAGCTCATACAGGACATTGATCTCACCGGTCCACATGCCGTTTGTCCATTCATTATTATCAGACTTCGGATAGAAGTCATCGGTGCTATGTGAAGGCTTGAAGCCGTCAGAGAGCATCTCTATTGCTCTCTCTGTCTGCCTCTCGGCAGCCTTCAGTGCATCAGCAAATTCCGTGAAATCATTCAGCTTATCTATATCAACCATATCAAGCCTACCTGAATGATACAGGAGATGTGAACACAGCATCCCCATGCTTCTCATATGCCCTGAGATAGACTGCTCCCTGGCTCTCTGTCTCAACCACTGCATCAATATGCGCAAGCGCATCCTGCTTCGGAACGAACCTGCCGACCTCTATGGCTGGAGACACGAATCCATCAACATACTCAGATGTCTGCTCCTTCTTCAGATCAGAGAGAGAGTACTCATACTTCCTCTCGATTTCACGTCCATCCCAGACAACATTAGCACTTACCTCAATCACTGTCTCATCATTTCCATCAATCTCAAGAACGAATCCATTGCTGCTGTCAGTCTGCGCTGTAGCATTTCCATCTGTGACGACATGAAGTGCCACACCATCGCTCTTCCTGCTGAAATGAGGAAGGACAGCACTGCCATCAGCAGGGACATCAAGAGGGTCAACCATATCAATGCCGCGGAGCCTTGGAGTTGCAGAAAGCATGCTTCCTTTGCGGATAGAGAGCTCAACATCCCAGACAGCGCTCTTATGCTTCTTTCCCCAGCCGAACATGAATGATATGAATCCTGTGCTCTCTGAAGCTGGATCTGACTCAAAGTCATACTTTCCGGCAATCACTCGCCCATCCTGAATCAGCTCGACCTTCTCAAGCCTGTCATATGCAGCAACAAAAGCCTCTGCATGGATCTTCCCATCATGCTTAGGTGCAATATGGCCAGAACGCACTCCATTGACATAAAGCACAGTCTCAATAGGATCGCCGGATGCTGCAGATGTAGCCCTGTCATTCAGAGCATTCCATACATCATCCCTTGAAAGCCCCTCTGCATAAAGCACAGTACGGCCTGAGCCATAGCTTCCAGGAGCTGAGTTATGATGGTCAGTTGAGCCTACGACTCCGAAATGCTTACCTAGCTTAAGTCCGCCCTGATATGTATTCTGCTCTGACCTCGGACCCATTGTATGAAGATACCTAGGAACTGCTTCATAGCTCTCAGAGCATCCATGCATTGAGATTATCTCAACAAGCGGAGAAGGCTCTTCGCGGTAATGGCTCCAGCTTATGCCTCGCCATCCTTCCTTGTATCCGATATGGTGAGGTGTACAGAGATAGTTCTCTCTCTGGCTCTCACCGCCGTTCACAAGATCAACAAGCCTCATATCAGGCTCACCATCCGGGACAGGATCAGGGAGAGGCTCCTCTGGATTCCTGCATAGAATCGTATAATCACCATATATAAAGCTATGGTATTCATAGGATGGAAACGGAATGAAGTCACTGCTCTCTGCAGCTGTCATGCATTCAAGATAATGCGGCCAGTTACGTCTCAGCTTTGCAAATCCTTTCCTATGATACTCCTTGACATCCTCAGGGATGTTCTTTCCCTCCTCATCCATATCAGGCCATGCGAAATGCCCTGTGACAGAGAAGAAATCAAGCTGTTCACGGGCAAATGCGATTGCATCCTCTATTCTTCCATAGCCATAGCTTATCCCTGAATGATTATGGATATCGCCAACATAGGCATTAAGCCTTGCAACATCATCGTAGATGCCGCTTGCCTCTAGCTCCTTTCTGAAATTAATGCTGATTCTGTTCAATGAAATCCTTCCTTTTTTATTTTTCCATTGGGGCAGCAATCCCCACATGATTATGATAACCGACCTTATGAGATCTCCATCTTGCAGGTGCAAGCACTGTCTGAGAATAGAATCCGTCATCAGTAGCAGCAATATGATCAGCAAGAATGGCCCTCATATCCTCAAGAACACTGGAATATGACTCATCATCCGCTATATTCCGCATCTCATATGGATCATCCGAGAGAGAGTAAAGCTCCTCCTTCCTATCCTCCAGATAGTATATATAACGATATTCATCAGTTGCAATCATCCTTGCAGGTGAAATTGTATAGCCCCATTCAGTGAACCATTCTGAGACTGCATAGCGTCTCTCAGGCCTCTCAAGGCTGCGGATTGATGATGCAAGAGAGATTCCCCTGCATGAGGAGGGGATAGGTATGCCTGCAAGCTCACAGAGAGTCGGGAACAGATCAAGGTTCTCCGCAAGGCCCTTAACCATCTTTCCCTTTTCCTTCACAAGCGGTCCGGAGAAGGCAAATGGTACATTCACTGTCTCATGGTACATTGCGACCTGCTTCGTGACAGCCCCTCTTGCTGCCATGCTGTCCCCATGATCAGAGATGAAGATAACGTATGTATTATCATATCCAGGACTCCTTTTCAGGATATCCAGAAGAGAGCCTATCTGCTTATCGGCAAGAGACAGATAATGGTAATACGCCGCAAGGTATCCTCTGTACTCATTCTCTGTCCATGACGCTACCTGCGCCTGCCTGTTATGTGAGCAGCATATATACTGCACAGATTTCGAGCGGCTGGCTATATCATCGAAGCTGTAGTTAGGAGGAAGCTCCGGCATCCCGTCTGCATCATCAATCCTCTTATCCTGCATCTTACCGACATAGCCGCAGATGTTATGAGGGTTGACGAAGTCTGCAACCATCAGAAGAGGCTTGTCCCAGTCATAAGAGGAAAGGAAAGCATCAGCCTTCACTGAAGTGTATACATCACGGTATGTATCCTGATTATATGGATATGATGGATTATCAGGAATCTCCACAGCATCCTCAGGCTCAATCCTGAAGCCCCTGAGCGCACCTGCATCATGTGTCTTTCCGAAGTGGATGCATTCATATCCGTTTTCAGAGAAGACAGATCCGAGGGTTGGCACAGAGTCCGGAAGATCCTCAACAGGCCAGTTGCGGCCATTTGATAGGATATCCG
>CAKQTF010000187.1 GCA_934276695.1 uncultured Spirochaetales bacterium | reverse complement strand
GCCTTTGTAAGAACAACAGCATCGCCGGCAAGCGCTCCGCTGTTCTTCCATACATCACATTCCTTCATATAGCCTGTGACTGACAGTCCATATTTTGGCGTCGGATCGCTTATCGTATGCCCGCCTGCAAGCACTGCACCTGCTTCCTTTACCTTATCAAGGCCCCCTGAAAGGATGTCATGCATGACAGACAGAGGCAGGCATGACGGAAAGCATAGCAGATTCATTGCCACTTCAGGCTCCCCACCCATAGCATAGATATCAGAGAGGGCATTTGCTGCTGCAATCTGGCCGAATATGAATGGATCGTCCACCATAGGAGGAAAGAAATCCACCGTCTGGACAGATACTATATCACCAGCGACACGGTATATAAGAGCATCATCTGCGCTCTCAAAACCGCCAATAAGCTTATCTGAGCCAGAAAGCGCAAGCGAGTCTATCACTTCATGAAGCTTATCAGGCGGAAGCTTTGCTGCGCATCCGCTAGTCTTCACCATCGAAGTGAGACGGATCTTCTGGCCATATTCTCTCATAGCAATCTCCTTTCTTCTCATATACAGCTTCAGTGTTCGCATCCGCAGATGATGGATCGAATGCAGATCTGAAGAATGCAGCTGTACCACATGATGATGAGAGAGCCCTTGGGACAGGACGCAGAGATGCATCGCATACTCTGCGCCTGAACTGCAGGGCTCCATAATGATTATAGAATGTAGCTACATTCACCGATTTATCTTTATCTGCCATTCGCTGCCATTCTCTGCAATCTCTACAGCATATCCTGAAGCACGGGCAAAACGCGGGACATTCTCCGCTGCGGCCCTTCCATCCACTAGCACAATGCACCCTTCTGGATTCTGCTTCAGAGCCTTCTTCACAGCTACTACAGGCTCCGGACAGCTAAGTCCTCTGCAATCAATAGTATCCATATCAGTTCTCCTTCTTCTTCACGAATGTGTTTATCGCCCCGATGAAAAACAGCACAGCAATGACAATCAGAACTGCCACCTTCCCATTTACTGATGGGCCTCCTGCAGATTCTGCGGTTGCAGCTGCGCTTGCAAGCCCGAAATTATGCGCAAAAGCCGCGCCAATCAGCATTCCAAGCACTGTAACTGCACTGTCACTGCTTCCTTCTCCTGCCATTACAAGCTGCCTTAGCGGACAGCCTCCTGCAAGTGTGGATCCCAGTCCTACGACAAACATGCCAAGGAAATTCCATAGATGCTGGGAATGGGCAATCGGCTGCGATGCGAAACCGAAATGGAAGCTGCCTGTAGCAATGTTAAGCACAAGAGCCCCGATGAATACTCCTGCAAAACCAAGCAGAAGTGTGAAGTCATGTATAAGGATTGAGTCCCTTATTCCGCCTACCATGCAGAAGCGTGTCCTTTCTGCAAGGATTCCAACCAGAAGGCCGGCTGTCAGTGATGCAATGAATGGAGCATGCATGCTTCCCGGCCCCTTCTCACTGAAGAGGAAAAGAGAAGGAGCAGCCACAGCGAAGATAAGCAGCAGCATGTTTATAGCAGGGAAAGCAGCACCTTCTATACGGCTCTCCTTCTTTGATCTTCCAAGAGAAAAGCCATTCACAAGGAATATGCACCCACCACCTATTCCTGCGGCGAATCCTATAAGACCGATGATAGCATTCGCATCTCCTCCTGCAAGCCTCAGTATAAGCCTGAACGGGCATCCCAGAAAAACAAGAGCACCGATCATAACAGAGAATCCAAGAATGAATCTTGTAACAGGAGCAGATCCCCCATACGGTCTGAAATCACCCTTTATCAGACTGATTGCAAATGAGCCAAGCACTATTCCGATAATCTCAGGCCTGATGTATTCAACAGCAGCTGCTGTATGCAGATGCAGTCCGCCTGCTGTATCACGCAGAAAGCATGCAATGCAGAACCCCATGTTCTTCGGGTTTCCAAGAAGTGTTAGCACAACAGCGATAATGCCGATTAAGACACCAGATACAGAAATGGCTGTCTTTTCATTTTTCAGTTCCATTTCATCCTCCTTATCTAAGAATATCTACCATCATATTTATAAAAATACAATGGAAAAATTATCTTCCACTGCTATACTGGTCACATGGAGAGGATTTATCTAGACAATGCAGCAACCTCTTACCCGAAAGCACCGGGACTTGGCACTGTGATTGCCGCAGCAGCAGATAATGCAGCCAATACAAACAGGACAGAAAGCGGGACAGCGCTTGATGCTGAAGATAGGCTGATTGCCCTGCGTGAGGCACTTGCTGCATATTATGGTTCTGATTATCCAGAGGCAATTGCATTCACAAGAAATGTTACAGAAGCACTCAACTGGGTGATAAAGGGCTTTCTGAGAAAAGGCGATACAGTGATTATCTCATCATCTGAGCATAACGCAGTGATACGCCCGCTGACACAGATCGGAGCCAGGATAATCCGCATTCCATCTGATCCTAAAGGGTTCAGCATCTATAGTGCTCTTGAGATTCCAAAGGGAACAAAAGCCATAATCGCAGGATCTGCAAGCAACGTCACAGGGGCTGTGCAGGACCTCTCGATACTGGGGGAGCTGGCAAGGAAGCACGGTCTCATGTTCTTCATTGATGCAGCACAGCATCCGGCGGATATGAGAGAGCTCAATGCAACAGGAATCTGCTTCACTGGCCATAAAGGGCTTCTAGGGCCGATGGGTACAGGCGGGCTGGTCCTGCAGAAAGAAGCAGCAGAGAGAATTGATCCACTGATTTCAGGAGGGACCGGGAGCATGAGTGACATGGCAGAAGTACCTGGAATCCTTCCTGATAGGCTCAGTCCCGGAACGGAGAACATACCAGGGCTCATGGGGCTTAAGCATTCTGCAGAATATGCAATTGAGCACCGGGAGGAGCTGCACTACAACGAGCGGCTGATGACTGAGCTGCTATATACAGGGCTGGAGAGAATCAGCGGGATCACAATCCATGGTCCAGGACTGGATGACAGAAGGACGAATGTCATATCGATATCCACTCAGAGAGTGGATGAGGCTGATGTCTCTGCCCTTCTATATGAACGATACGGAATAGAGACGCGGGTCGGTCTGCACTGTGCCCCGGAAGCACATAGAGCGATAGGCACATTCCCTAAAGGCACACTCAGATTCTCACCGGGTCCTTTTACGAAGAAAGACGAGATTGACAAAGCACTTGCTGCTCTCAAGGAGATTATGGATGAAAGACTACGCTGAGATTCTTATAGATGCACTTAAGAAAAGCGATGTTGTAAGGAATACGGATTTCTCCACTGGAGATGAAGAGCTTCTGCAGAATGGGAAATGCCTATTCAGCACAGCAGGGAATGAGATCAGCGCAGATCTTCAGGAGACAATCAAGCCTGAGCCGGAACTGGTCCTGTTCGGTGCAGGACATGTGAGCAAAGCCGTATATGACATTGCAGCCATGATCGGACTATCAATAACAGTCTTGGATGAGAGAGCAGAGCTGGCAAACAGGGAACGC
>CAKQTF010000186.1 GCA_934276695.1 uncultured Spirochaetales bacterium | reverse complement strand
CTGAAGAAGGCCATATGGTTCGGGCATGAGAAGGAGTACAGATCAGAGGAGGAGCTTATCAGAAGGATTGATGAATACATAAAATGGTATAATGAAGAGCGTATCCAGGTAAAACTTAAAGGTCTTACTCCTTTACAATACAGAAGCAAGGCCTTTAAAATAACCGCACATACATAGAATAATGTGTCCAAATAATGGGGTTCACATCAATCATTGTTTTAGAGATTTGACCTGTAATAAGGGATTACGACTTATTTTATTGCAATTGAATATGCGAAAGCTCCGAAACAGTTTTAGAGATTTGACCTGTAATAAGGGATTACGACCATTTAGTATGATTGTATTTCCATCAAAATATCCGATTGTTTTAGAGATTTGACCTGTAATAAGGGATTACGACTCTTGTCTCCTCAATCTTTTTTGCTGTTGATTCCATCGTGTTTTAGAGATTTGACCTGTAATAAGGGATTACGACCTCCATGAGATCCCTCTTCTTCTCGATTCTCTCTCTTCGTTTTAGAGATTTGACCTGTAATAAGGGATTACGACCATACTGCTTCATCATCCTTTTATCGTACTTCCTATTTGTTTTAGAGATTTGACCTGTAATAAGGGATTACGACGCATTGCCTGACTATTGCTATATGAAGATCAATTTAGGGTTTTAGAGATTTGATTTGTAATAAAGATTGTATTGTGCTTATATTAAGTGCAATGGTGCTGCTTCCTAATCCAGATGCAGCACCTTATGGGTCTAGTAGCTGTAGAGCACTTCCTTCTCACTGAGCTTATCGCATTCATGGTCACTGTCCACAAGCACGATCTTCTCCTCGGATCTTGTTCCGTCTGTCTTTGTCTTAGGCCTGTTGAACTCGATATGGTTTGCTACGATCTCGATGCTTCTGCGCTTTGTGCCGCCTTCGCCTTCCCATGAGCACATCTTAAGCCTTCCGACAATCCTGCATGTCATTCCTTTTGACAGTGATGTCACAGCACGGTCTGCCAGGCTTCCCCACATCTGAACATCAATGAAGAGCGTATCGACCTGCTTCTCTCCATTCCTATCAACATAGAACCTGTCAGTTGCAAGCCTTGTTTTTGCGAGAGTGAACTGGTTCTTATCACCGTCTTTTGATTTTGCGACAATCTCTGGATCAATTACCAGGACTCCTTCGATCAGTACGTTATTTAGATGATTTATCATAAGTCATCCTCCTTTCCATATTCATTCATCACCTGTATAGGGTGCATAAATGTTCTCTTCTCCGAATGTTGATTTCCTTGGCTGCGTTATGAACCAGTCATCAGCCGTATCCGTATCAACTGCGCCTGGCCTGCGTGCAAGCACTCGGGATGATGTTATATTTGAGGAATCCACAGCATCTCCGCTCCAGTGGCCGCTCTCAATCAGGAGCCTAGCATCAGCAGCTGCCTTCTCTGAGAATCCAGAGCAGTTTGAGTCACTGTAGATCACAGCATCCATTATGTTTCCCTGCCTGGAGCTTTTCAGTGTGAGCATACCATTCCTTGATGGCAGTGTTGCCTTTGCCTTCCCGCTTATGAATACTGTCTTTCCGCTTGGTCTTTTGTAGTCCTTTGCATTTGCGCTCTTATCCCAGTAGACGACTATTATGTCGCCCTGAGTGACTTCTATGGATGGCAGCTGCACTTCATTCCCATCCTTTGCAGGTGAATCGGATAGGACCATGCCTGCAGTGCATCCTCCTGCTATGCAGTAAAGCTCAGCTCTGTCAGGAGCTGCTCCTGTGCCATCCGTAGAGAGCTCGTTGATCAGCATCTTAGGCAGCCTTCTGTTTGTGCCCTCTATTCTCAGTGATGCTCTTGTTGCATTGCCGTTATCCTTTCTGGCGGTGAGTGAGACTGTGGCCTCTTCTCCATAACCGAGCTCCTTCGGAAGTGTGAGGATGATCTCATTCCCGGTATAGGATGCACTGATCACAGTATTATTGAATCTGTATTCAGTGATTGAAACAGGCGTGTCAAAGCGTATTCTGAGCACTCTGTTATCATCTACTTCATAGCTTAGGACAGCAGCAAGTGTCTTATCCTTATCCCTCAGCGTATCGAATATGCTGGCATCTGCCATGCACGATATCGCAATAATCAGTGATATGGCGATTATTGGTATCAGCTTCATGCTTATATATCGTTATTTATTCCAATTTATGCTACTTTTGGTTTATCCTTCATAGCTTAGGAGAGGAAAGATGGGTACAAAACTCTGGCAGAAGAACTATACACTTGACTCCATGATGGAGCATTTCACAGTCAGGAATGACTATATATATGATGAGGAGCTGGTACTCTCGGATGTCATCGGATCAGCTGCACAGGCGAAGGGCCTTGTCAGGATCGGGATCCTTACAGAAGAAGAGGGTAATAAGCTTATAGAAGGGCTTACGCGCATAGCAGAGCTCAGGAAGGCTGGTGATTTCCCGATTACTCTATCAGATGAGGACTGCCATACAGCAATTGAAGGCTACCTGACACGTGAATACGGGGATGCTGGAAAGAAGATCCATACAGGACGCAGCCGGAATGACCAGGTGCAGACAGCCCTCAGGATCTATATGAGGGAAGCTGCCCTGAAGCTTGCCTCCGCATCAGCTTCATTTGCCTCTTCCCTGATTGATCTGGCAGATAAGAACAGGGATGTCCCGATGCCTGGACGCACTCACATGCAGATTGCAATGCCAAGCTCTGTGGCTCTATGGGCTTTGTCCTTTGCTGAGGAGATCCTTGAGGAGAGCGGGATGATCATCGATCTTTACCGTGTCCTTGACCAGAGCCCTCTCGGATCTGCTGCATCATATGGCGTGACGCTTCCGCTTGACAGGGAATACACAGCATCCCTGATGGGTTTTGCAAAAGTGCAGAACAATGTTCTGTATGCAAACAATTCCAGAGGCAAGTTCGAGGCTTTCTTCCTGGACCATGCCGGTTATCTTGCGCTTACGGTATCAAAGCTCGCTCAGGATCTAATGCTCTTCACACTCCCGGAGTTCGGCTACTTCTCGCTTCCTAGAGAGCTATGCACGGGCTCTTCGATAATGCCTCAGAAGAAGAATCCTGACGGGCTTGAGCTTGCGCGTTCACGCACAGCTCTTATCCTGTCCTGCTCAGACCGTGTGAAGGAGATTATAAAAGGTCTTCCTTCTGGCTATAACAGGGACTTCCAGGACACAAAGGAGCCTATGATTGAGGGCTTCAGGACAGCAGAGGAGCTTCTGCTGATAATGAAGGAGATGATAGATAAGCTTGAAGTCCATCCAGATAGGCTCATCGCAGCATGCACTCCTGAGCTTTATGCGACAGATAGGGTAATGGAGCGTGTTCTATCGGGAGGCAACTTCAGGGACAGCTACAGGGACGTAGGACTCAATCTCGATAAGGTTGCAGGAGAGGATCCTGTTGCATCACTGAAGAAGCGGACAAGCACAGGGACTGCAGGAAATCTCAGGCTTGACTACGATAGGGAATGGCTTGGCAGCATAAGCAC
>CAKQTF010000185.1 GCA_934276695.1 uncultured Spirochaetales bacterium | reverse complement strand
GCGTATGCCTCAGAGCAGCAGGAAAGTCCTTGCGTGAGAATGTGTAACGGTAGTTATCAAGACCAGCAAAGCCTTTGATGATGCCCTTTGCGTTGACCCTCGCGAATGAGTTTATGATTGTCTTCACAAACGGATAATATATGAACAGCACTGAAAAGAAGACGATAGGAAGAAGCAGCAGGAGTATCTTCCTGATGTTCCTCCTCTGTCTTGCTCTTATGCCTGAACCGATCTTTGCCATCATGCCTCCGCTATCTGCCTATGCTGCATCCGCTCTCTGCATCGAACAGGTACATCGATGCAGGAGAGAATGAGAAGAAGACACTCCCATCAGTAAGAAGCTGGCTATTGTCCTTTCCATCCTTTGCATCTACAACAGCGACCACATCCCTGCCTCCGAAATCCATATGCAGATGGATCATATTGCCCATATGCTCTGCGACTCCGACAACAGAGCTGAACATTCCAGATCCGGCTGACACTGAGATTGAATCAGGACGGACACCGACTCTGACTGGAATCTCTTTCTGAGCATGCTCATTCATAATCCTGCATGTGCTTTCTGACACAGGACAGTCAACACCGCCGATCACAACAGAATACATCCCATTCCTTCTCCTGAGCTCACCATCAAAGAAATTCATCTGCGGAGTTCCGATGAATGATGCGACAAAGACATTCGAAGGCGAGCAGAATACTTCTTCAGGAGTACCGATCTGCTGCACAAAGCCATCCTTCATGACAACAATCCTGTCCCCGAGCGTCATTGCCTCTGTCTGATCATGAGTCACATATACAAATGTTGTGTCAATCTTCTTTCTGAGCCTCAGCAGCTCTGCCCTCATCTGATTCCTCAGCTTTGCATCAAGGTTGGAAAGCGGCTCATCCATCAGCATCACCTTAGGATTCCTGACTATTGCCCTTCCTATAGCAACTCTCTGGCGCTGTCCGCCTGAGAGATTCTTAGGCTTTCTATCAAGGTATTCAGTGATTCCGAGGATCTCAGCAGCCTCCATGACCTTTGCTCTTATCTCATCCTTGGACCGGACCTTCTTCTTGAGCGCGAATGCCATATTGTCATATACAGTCATATGAGGATAAAGAGCATAGTTCTGGAATACCATTGCGATATCTCTGTCCTTAGGCTCAAGGTCATTCACGAGATCATTTCCTATATAAAGCTCACCGCTTGTTATATCCTCAAGGCCTGCAATCATCCTGAGCGTAGTGGATTTGCCACAGCCAGAAGGGCCTACAAGGACAACAAACTCCCTGTCCTTTATCTCCATGCTGAAATCCTGAACAGCAATCACTCCATCATCAGTGACCTGGAGATTGCTCTTCTCCCCATCATCCTTAACGGAGTGCTTCTTTCTGCTCTTCCCGGAGATAGGAGGATATACCTTCTTTATATTCTTCAATGTGACACTGGCCATAAGCCCTTCCTTCTGATTCTAAATGGTATCAGTCTGTAACCACGACTCTGTATGTGCCTGGGACAATTGCCTTCTCAAAGGCCTTCTGGACTTCCTCGAATGGGAATCCCGCAGCGATCAGAGGCTTCATGTTCACAATATGATGAGAAATAAGCCTGTTAGCCGTAAAGAAATCACGCTCTGTCGGACTGATCGATCCAGTGAGGATCTTCTGTGTTGAATGAAGCATCTGAGGGCTTACTGGAACAGGGGAATCCGGATGCATTGAGCTATACTGGACCATCCGTCCGCATGGCCCAGTCATATCTATTGCCTGCGGCACAACAGATGGGATTGCCGTTGTATTGAACACGACATCAGCACCTCTGCCTTCTGTAAGCTCTCTGACAGCTGCAACAGGATCGCACTCTGCCGGGTTAATGGCAATATCGGCACCAAGGCTGAGAGCAAGGTTCCTGCGCGCCTCGTCAACTTCAGATATGATTACGCGTGCGCCTTTCCGCTTTGCAAGCATTACATGATTAATGCCCATAATGCCGCCACCGATGACGACAACATCATCACCAAGCTGTATATCCCCGATCTCAACACTATGAACACAGCATGCCAGAGGCTCTGTAAGTGATGCCTCCTCATAGCTCACATCATCAGGGATCGGAAACAGGTCCTTTGACTGCACTACAATATAGTCACATAATCCGCCAGGACCAGGAATCATGCCTTCCCTTACAGGCTTTCTCTGCGCATAAGTGCACATATTCGTATGTCCTGTCCTGCAGTTATAGCACTCGCCGCATGAATAAAGCATCCTTACAGCGACTCTCTGACCTTCCTTCCATAGCTTTGCATTTACATTAGGACCAAGAGCTGCGATATCACCAGCAACCTCATGACCGCCAAGGAATGGGAGAGGCAGCCTCATCTCTCTCTTAAATGCGCGCTGCTCAAGCGTGCATAGGGCCACAGCCCTGACTTTGACAAGAACCTCACTGCCTGCCAGGTCCGGAGTATTCAGATCAATGATCTCCATCTTCCTCTCATCAGCAACCGCAGCTGCCCTGATCCTTATGGCCATATTTCACCTCTTAGCATTGAATTCTTCCAGTTTGGAATAGTATCACAGAAAGAAATCCAGAATTGTTATCATTATGTTAATTTTTAATGCCAAATATGAGGTTTTTCAATAAAAAACTATCTTCAGAATCTTTTTTTACAAAAATATAAATTCTGTATCATATACAGAGAATACAGATAATAATATCCTGCATAGCATTAAACAGTCGAAATATGAAGATATAGCTCAGCATTCATCTTCGCATTCTCGGCTATAGTCTTCTTTCATTGAATGCCCTAGGCACCAGTAATTGCCATTTACGATTCTGTCATAGTAATACTCGTCATATCTGTCGTTGATTATTATATCCTCCCTTTTTCTATCTGCTGAGCTAACACTCTCTGAATGTGATTTCTCATTGAGGATAAGCACATGATACTTCCCTTCTTCTGCAGCGGACCTAATTATCTCTGCACTTTCCTGATCATAGGCCGAAATACCATTGGTGCTCTCAACGCTTTTCCACTCTCTTCTGCTGATTGAGAACGGCATCTCTGCTGGAATGCTTATAATGTGCTTTTTCAGTTCAGGAAAGCCGAATTCCTTTATGAACAAAGAAGGATCAAAGAATTCGGTCCTTGGTATTGTCCTTGTGATTCCGCTTGGCATTGTCCCATAACGGTAATAGATTCCATCAGCTTTCCACATAGCGAATTCATGCACAAAGAAATAAAGGATGTAATCAGTCTCATCATGGTATTCATATATCTCAGTCAGCAGATAATAGTCTTTATACATTCCATTCTCTCTATTCTTTTTCATAGCCCAGGAAAGACCAATAAGAAACATTCAAAGGAAATATGATAATATAAACCATGCTGTATATCTGAGCATTGGATGCAGCATATATCAGCAAAAAGAGAGGAATCAATCATGGAAGAGACAAATAAGGGATTCTATTTCAATTCAGAATGCATAGCAAAGGATCTTGGCGGCGGCGTGAAGCGCAAGGTCATGTCACATGGCAAGGACCTCATGCTATGCCATCTGTGGT
>CAKQTF010000184.1 GCA_934276695.1 uncultured Spirochaetales bacterium | reverse complement strand
ATGTGAGGATCTTGCGCGTGCGATCAGCTTCATATTCAGCCATGCAGCAGATCTTAACATCAGCACTGACTGCTATTCGCTATGGGGCGGGTCTGCCGGTGCCCGGATGGCTGCCTGGCTTGGCTCATATGGCACAGAGTCATTCGGGGAGGATGCGCTTCCACGTCCAGGTGCTGTGATCATGCAGTATACAGGGCTCAGCACATATTCAGAGCTTGATCCTCCGGCATATGCATGTGTAGGAGATATGGACTGGATAGCCAGCTGGCGCACTATGAAGAGCAGGCTTGATGCTATGAAAAGGCTCGGTATTGATACTGAATTCCATGTCTATCCTGGCCTTGGACATGGCTTTGGGGTTGGGACTGGGACTATTGCGGAAGGGTGGATTGATGATGCTGTCAGGTTCTGGCAGCGCCAGATGTGATAAGGAGTTAAGGCAATTGAATAATTTCATTTTCGGAAACAGCACTAAGGTATATTTCGGGAAAGGCGGTGTCAGGGAGTATCTTGGGTCTCTTCTCGATCCGTATGGGAAGACTGTGATGCTTGCATATGGCGGTGGCTCGATAAAGCGCAATGGAATCTATGATGAGATCACAGAGATACTGAGGTCAAAAGGAAAGGACATCGTGGAGTTCGGTGGAATCATGCCGAACCCGACATACGAGAAAGTGCAGGAAGGCGCAAGGCTTGCCAGGGAGTGCAATGCTGATCTGATCCTGGCTGTCGGCGGCGGCTCGGTATCGGACTGCTGCAAGATCATATCAGCTCAGGCAAGGCTTGATAAGGATATATGGGAAATGGAGTATGAAAAGCATGCATATCCATCTGAATTTATCCCGTTTGGCACAGTTGTAACTGTCTTCGGGACAGGATCTGAGATGAATAATGGTGCAGTCATAACAGATGAGAATAGGAAGATCAAGGGTGCGCTCTGGGGCGCTCAGGCTGATTTTGCATTCCTTGATCCGTCTTATTCGATGTCTGTCCCGCTTCCTCAGGTGATATCAGGGGCTTTTGATACACTCAGCCACTGCATGGAGACTTATTTCGGAAAGCCTGATGACAATAACCTATCTGATGATATCAATGAGGCTATAATGCGGAGCGTGATCAGGAATATCAGGGCTCTTATAGCTGATCCGGATGATTATGAACCACGCAGTGAGCTTGCATGGGCCGCTGCGATGGCAGAGAACGGGATTCTGAAGATCGGTAAGATCACAGACTTCCAGTGCCATATGATCGAGCATCAGCTTGCGGCTTATACTGACTGCAATCATGGAGCAGGACTTGCTGTCATACATCCAGTGCTGTATCGCCATATATACAGATCTGATGCGGCCCGTTTTGCCCGTTTTGCTGAGAGTGTATGGTGCATAAGGCCTTCAGGTGATGAAGAGAAGACAGCGTTCCAGGGAATAGCTGCTCTTGCTGATTTCATAAAGGAAATCGGGCTTCCTGCCTCATTCTCTGAGCTTGGCATTCCTAAGGATACTGATTTCCAAGCCATTGCAGACTCTGCTGTGATAACAGAAGGCTGCTGCAGGAAGCTCAGCCATGATGAGATTTTCGATATTCTCTGCGAATGCAGATGAAGATAAAGGAGTTTTTTATGAGAAGGAATGCACTTTCAGTTATCTGCATTATGCTTTCAGTATGTCTTATGTCATGTGCAGGCTCCAGGAATTCAGGCACTGGGGCTGCATCAGCTGCAGGTCCATCTTCTGATAGCAGGACGCTTGTTGTCTATTTCTCAGCAACAGGGAATACAAGGCGTGTTGCTCTTGATGCTGCCGCTGCAGCTGGTGCAGATCTTTTTGAGATAACTCCTTCTGATCCATACACAAGAGCGGATCTTAACTGGACTGATCCATCAAGCCGTGTGAGCAGGGAGCATGATGATGAATCTCTCCGCAGTGTTCCTCTGGTCTCTGCAGAAGTGCCGGACTGGGATTCTTATGATACTGTCTTCATCGGCTATCCGATCTGGTGGGGCATTGCAGCATGGCCTGTTGATGGCTTTGTGAAGGCAAATGACTTCAGCGGGAAGACAGTGATCCCATTTGCAACCTCCTTTTCATCAGGAATGGGGCAGAGCGGGAGAAATCTCAGGGATATGGCTGGATCAGGAACATGGCAGGAAGGCCGGAGGTTCCAGTCCGGAGCGTCATCTGAGAGCGTTAAGGCATGGGTTGAAGGACTTGGTATCTGATGAGGCTTATGAATGCATATGCTGCTCTGGTCATCACTGCACTCCTCGTTTCATGCGGCCACAGCGTAGCTGGCAGAGCAGAAGATAAAATGGTTCATAAGAAGCCTGATATGATGCAATTTCTGATTGATATAAGGCGTGCTGGGTCATCTTCTGATACAGTAAGCACGCCGGATGATTTCCCTGAAGCTTATTACTATGGCTCTGGCAGAGCTGCGGATTTCACGAGGTCTGATATGCTGAGGAAAATGCCATCACCATCAGATGGCGCTACTGTCCTGAATGCTGTGCCTGAGCCAGACAGGATCCAGTCCTTCTACCTCTGGGAGGAAGGCAATATGCCAGCTGAAACAGCTTTCACCAGCACTATGACTGTCTATTTTGATTCCTGGGATTTCCGTCCGTACGTCACTGCGATTCCTGTAAGGGATGGTGTGCAGCCTAAAGGTGCTGTCGTGCTGATGGCTGGCGGGGCATACCAGTTCAGGGGCAATTACACAGATGCTCTCCCTGCTGCAGCTGCTCTGAGAGAGCTTGGATTCCAGGCTTTCATTGTGGACTACAGGCTTTCCCCGTATACACAGGAAGAAGGTGCCCTTGATGTTGCAAGAGCTGTGCGTTTCATACGCAGGAATGCGGATATATACAGGATTGATCCTGATGATACTGCTGTAATGGGGTTCTCTGCCGGTGGGATACAGGCTGGTGAGTTCCTTATGCACTATGATGGGGATGTGAACGGAACAGCGCTGGATAGCAGTTATATTCCGGATGAGCTAGATATGGTTCCGGCTTCAGCTTCAGCCTGCGGGATGATCTATTCATTCTATGGGCGCCTTAGCGCTGGCAATATGGATGCCGCCTGGCTTTCAGAAGGTGAACTGCCACCGACATTCTATGCATATGGCACAGAGGATCCTTTTTACAGGCAGTTTGAGAGGCAGTACTCAGTGATCAGTTCAATGGGTATCCCATCCTCACGGATTGTGCTTGATGGCTGGCCTCATGGATTCGGCTCTGATGGCGGATGGATCTGTGACTATGCCATGTGGCTTCAGTCAGTTTTCAATAGATAGGAGATAGTTAAGATGAGGATTCTGTTTATCAACGGGAGCCCGGATAGGGCAGGGAGAACAGCAGAGCTTGCAGGAGTGCTTCTGAAAGGGAAGCATTATGAGACACTGAGCCTTACAGATCTAGTGATAGGCTCATACGGTCAGAATCTGCCAGGAGATGGGCTTGATTCTGTGATTTCAGCTATGCAGCAGGCAGATACCATAGTCATAGGCTCGCCTGTGTACTGGCATAACATCTGCGGTAGTGTACGC
>CAKQTF010000183.1 GCA_934276695.1 uncultured Spirochaetales bacterium | reverse complement strand
AGGATTCAGAGAAAGATTCTGCTCCTTTGCCATCTTTATCGTAACAGGATCCATCTCCCTTGTGATTGAATGGCAGCAGTAGTCCCTTCCGCATACAGAGAGCCCTCCTATAAGCCTGGACTCATCACGGACACCGATCTGCCTGAGCTCTATCCTCATTCTGAACACAGAGACAAGATCCTTCACAAGATCCCTGAAATCCACACGCTCTTCTGCAGTGAAGAAGAACAGGACCTTAGGCTCGCCTAGAAGGAAATGCGTAGTCACAAGCTTCATATTAAGCTTATGCTTCTGGATCTTCTCCCTGCATAATAGCAGAGCTGACTCCTCTTTCTCTGTATTCTCTTCGTATCTTGCCATCTCTGAAGGCGTAGCCAGATGGTCAATCCAGACAATATCCCCATCTATCTCAGCCTTCTCAGGCTCATGGGACATCTGGCAGCCAAAGCATCCTAAGCACTGATGCTCATTCTCTCCAGCCGGTGCTGTATGCTCATCATCCCCATTATGCAGGCATGCCCCGCATGGCTTCGAACAGCCAGGAGTGTATGAGCGTCCAGGAACAGGTGCAGATCCGACAACAACACCAAGATCAAGGCCGAACTTTGTATCATAGATGACTTTTGTCCCTGCATACAGGACACTGTCCCAGGCACAGAGGCACACATCATTGTATGATGGATTCTTCACGACATATACATAGGCATATTCCATCTGCTCTGTTTTCTTCTTCATATTCTGCTGATTATAATCCATTAATCCTTATTTTTAAACCTCACGGTACTGGACAGCATTGCAGAATGAATCATTGTTGAAACCAAGGATGATCATGAACACAGGCTTCAGGAAATAGAGTCCGAGAGCATATGGGATACCATGTCCGAATGCGCGTGAAAGAGCAAGCATTGCCTTAAACTCAACAGCAATAACCACAACTGACAGAACAGTCTCAAGGAACATCATGACACCCGATGTCCCACTGCTCAGAAAACCTGTCACAACAGACAGTGCAAGCATGATCAGATACCATGAGCCCTTCCATACATTCTTATAGACTGTATAGTCATTATAGAACGGGATCAGAGACTTCCAGCCTGGCTCTCCCATCTTAGAAAATACATTCCAGGCTCCAATGACAGTGAGCACATAGTAGAAGACAGCACAGAAAAATCCTATGAAAGCCATATCAAACAAAGCGGAAATGGCCATAATGCATATCATAAAACCAAGAAACATGAAAAGCCTCCTGATCGGATGATATCCCAAAGCTGGAAATTTGACTATATTTCACGCTACCATAATGCCTATGGACAGATTCATTCTTGCTCCGCTTGCGGGCTACACAGATAAGGCATTCAGGGAGATTGCTCTAAGCATGGGAGCTGACATTGCAGTGACGGAGATGGTAAGCGCAGAAGGCCTTGCAAGGAACAGCGGAAAGACAAAGGCCCTTCTTGAAAGAGCAGATGGAGAGGAACGGCTGGTAATCCAGCTGTTCGCACCGGATGAGGATCCTGTGGCAAGGTCAATGGAACAGCTTCTTGAGTACAGTCCTACAGTCATCGACATAAACTGCGGATGCCCTGTGCCGAAGGTTGTGAAGACCGGCGCAGGCTCTGCCCTCATGAAAGAGCCAGAGAAGATCAGACGGATTGTTAAGACTATCAGAAGCTTCACTCAGATACCTGTCTCTGTGAAATTCAGGCTTGGATGGGACTCCAACTCAGTGAATTATCTTCAGTTCGCAGAATCCGCGCTATCAGGAGGAGCTGAGATCCTCACGCTGCATGCACGCACAAGAGCCCAGTTATACTCAGGCGCTGCCGACAGATCAGCATTCAGGGCACTTGCAGCAGCATTTAGAGGAAGCGGAGTGACACTTTATGGATCCGGCGATGTATTCACTCCTGAGGATGCAGTTGCAAGAATCGATGAAGATGGGCTTGATGGCGTGATGTTCGCCCGCGGTGCCATCGGGAACCCGTTCATATTCAGAGAGACTAAGGAACTTGTCGAGCATGGCTCCTACACACTTCCATCCAGAGAAGAAAGGCTTGGGACTGTGATGCGCCACTATGACCTCATGGTCAGATACTATGGGCAGACCGTTGCCGGCCCTGAGATGAGAAAGCATGCAATGGCATATCTCAAGGGGCTTGAAGGGGCAAAGGAAGCAAAGGCAAAGCTTACAAAGGCAATGACAAGAGATGACTACTTAGAAGCACTTGGCCTTGCAGGTTCCAGCCTGCATTGACAATGCATCCATTTTTTCCTTGAATTGCTAATTTTGCTGATTTACCATCATTAGTATCAAAAGGAGATTTTCATGCGTGTTTTAGTGCTAGGCTCAGGAGCAAAGGACCATGCAATTGCCCGCTGGTTCAACAGGAGCTGCTTAATATCTGCGCTCTTTGTAGCCCCAGGCAATTACTGTACAGAGAAATTTGCCATAAACCTTCCGATGGTGGATCCAGCATCTCCGGAAAGCGTATACGAGGCCTGCCGCCTGCATGATATAGATTTCGTCTTCATAGGCACAGAAGCCCCGCTGTTCACAGGTGTTGTGGAAGCCCTGGCAGAGAAAGGCATTGAGGTATTCGGAGCGCCTTCTGCATCCGTGAAGATCGAAGGCAACCGATCATTCTCCAGGGCCTTCACATCAAGGCACAATATACCAGTGCCAAGGAACTCGCTTTTCACTGACTCTGAGGCACTGGAAAGATACCTCATACGGCATAGTGGCGAGCACTTCATAATAAAAAGCAATACCATAACACCATCAAGGGTAATGCTTGACAGCTCTGACACGGAGGCTCTTATAAACTATGCTGGATACCTGTTCCAGAAAGGCCCTGTGCTTCTTGAGGAATATATCCCGGGAATCCCTGTCACTGTCACACTGCTTGTGGATAAGAACGGCTATCTGCAGCTTCCTATCGTAAGCGAATACACTAAGGCAAACAGGGCGAACAAGACACCTACAGGCGGAATGGGAGCAATATGCCCCGTTCCTGTGCCAGAAGAGCAGCTGGAGGCAATCAGGGAAGAGATAATCGAACCTACATTATATGGTATGAAATGCGAGCGGCTTGCATATAAAGGCGTGCTGACGCTATCGATAAAGATCCGCCATGATAACATGAGGCCAGTGCTTGTGGATTACCATGTGAGATTCAATGACCCGGCAACACAGGCAATGATCCCTATAATAAAGACCGACCTCGTATCAATACTATATGCAATGAGACGCGATGAAGTGTCATCGATAAGACTTGAGACAGAGGATGAATGCACTGTTGCCGTCGTACTGGCATCCCCAGGCTATCCTGTAAAGCCTGAGATAGGGCAGCGTGTCAAAGGTCTCACGAATGCATTTCTCGGAGACTATGCAGAGAAGCCTGATGTATTCTGCGGAGCAATACAGAAGAACAGGAATGATGAGGCTGTGACAACAGGAGGCAGGAATCTGACAGTTGTCGGAAAAGGAATCAACCTTGAAGAGGCAAATAAAAAAGCGTATGCCCTCATAAAAGGCAAACGCTTTGAT
>CAKQTF010000182.1 GCA_934276695.1 uncultured Spirochaetales bacterium | reverse complement strand
CTGGATTATCACCAATAATTAAATATGGCCAGGAAATCGGAAGAGCAAGCAGACAGATAAGGAAAGGAGAATGGATCCATACCCATAATCTTATATGCCTGAGAGGGAAAACAGACAGGACTAAGGGCAGAATCGCCGAAAGGCAGACAGTATCATGGAAAGGACCATACAGCGGCAGATCAATGACCTTCATGGGATACAGGAGAGAGTATGGCAAAGTCGGTGTCAGGAACCATCTGCTGATCCTATCAAATGTATTCTGCGCAAATAATGCAGCTGAGAGGATCAGCAGGGAACTGCCAGGCTCAGTGCTCATAAGGCATGAGAAAGGCTGCGGGCAGATCGGATTCGACCTTGAGCTATCTGCACGGACACTCAAAGCAATGGCAGCACATCCGAATATAGGGGCTGTGATAATAGTCGGGCTCGGATGCGAGAGGCTGAAGGCAAGTGAAGTCTATGACTATGTAGTGAAAACAACAGCAAAGCCAGCAAGGCTTTTCATAATCCAGGAAGAAGGCGGACTTGAGAAGACCGTGGGAAAAGCTGTAGCTGAGGGCAGGAAGATGCAGGAGAAGCTCTCTGAGGAGAAGCGTGTGCCATGCAGCTTATCCGAGCTCTTCATAACAACAAAATGCGGAGGAACAGATTCAAATAGCGGGCTTGCGGCAAATCCTGCACTTGGCTACGCATCAGACTGCGTTGTATCACTTGGCGGGAGCAGCATAATATCAGAGCTTAACGAACTGATCGGGACTGAGGACTGGCTTGCTTCCAGAGCTGTCAGCCAGGAAGCCGAGGATAGGATATATTCAGCAATATACTCGATTGAGGACTTCCTAAAAGGATGCATAGAGCCACGCCTTCCAGACAGCAGGAATCAGCTGATAAGCCCTGGAAACTTCGATGGCGGAGTCAGCAGCATTGTAGAAAAGGCCCTAGGAGGCGTACATAAATGCGGCAGTGCCCCTATCACTGATGTTCTGGACTATGCCCTTGAGCCTAAGGATTCCCAGAAAGGCCTTTTTCTGATGAGCTATGAGAGTGTTGATGGCGAGGTGACCACAGGAATGATCGGATGCGGCAGCCAGCTTGTATGCTTCACTACTGGACGGGGAAATCCTACAGGACATCCTGTTGCACCTGTCATAAAGATAACAGGGAACCATGATGTCTATGAGCGGATGAAGGATGATTTCGATTTTGATGCAAGCCCGATCACACTGCAGGGAAGAAGCGTGGAAAGCGTCGGAGAGGAGTTATTCGAACTGATTATCCGCATTGCATCAGGAGAGCTCACATGCGCAGAAAGGCATGGAGGAAACGAGCTGTTCTGCATGCCAAGAAGACATGGATGCAAGATGACAGAAAAAGATGATATACAGCATAATTTCTGTTAAACAATAAAATCAATGGCATTAAAAAAGGGGGTGTTGCAAAAGTCTTGAATCAGAAGAGATGAGCGGCACCTTCTTTTTTATATAAATTCACAGGAAAAGATGCAAAAAAGGCATGCATAGGGACTCTACCCCCATGCATGCGATGATAGAATGTTCTTGTCGAAGGAACATCTATGAAGCATTTTAGCACAATTGACGCACAATTGTTCTACTCCTTCCCGCTAGACGAGGAGGAGTAGAGGAAAATTGACGGGATCATCGGGATGCTGGAGCATTCCGGAGTTGCGGAATACCTGGAAACAGAGGATGGCGAGGCCCGTACAGGAATGCCGGGATATGATCCCTGCAGTCTTCTCGCGGCCATATCGCTGGGGTTCGCAATAGGCAGGCCAACGCTCAGGGAAATTCATGAGGTTCATCGAAGGCAATGCCAGGTTCACATATTGGAATGCGCCTGCAGGAACAGGGAACGGGCATTTCAAAAAGCCTTCGGCTAAAAGACTGAGGAACAGCATTGTGCGAAGAAGGGAAAAACAGCCAAACGAAATCGCACATGATTCATATAAAAGGAATAGAACACATAAATGAAAAGAGGGTATTGCTTGCTGTCTTTACGACTTTTGCAACACCCCCTTTTTCCTTTAGTCATGGCCTAGCCTTTCAATGTCTTAGACCTATCAACTTCCGCCATGTAGATATTCAGCATCCCATCTGCATCAGATGAGTATATGATATGGCTGTCATCCGGGGTAAAAACAGGATGAACATGGGCATATTTCCGACCTGAAGTGTTATGCTCACAGAGGATTTCCGGTTCAGCCTTATGGCTTTCCTTATTATAGTTTATCAGCGACAGATATCTTTCAGGATGAACAGTATCCGCACTTATAGCGCCAGCATCACCACAGCCAAGAGTCTCTGAGTGATTCATGCTGACATGCCCAGGCCGTGAGAACGGATAGTAATACCTTTCCTGGTTCTTTCCATCGAAATCAATGAATAGATCCGCAAACTGGAAGAATCCCATATCACTTCTGTATCTGAATGAGTACTGAGCCCCTACTCTGCCTGATGCAGTGAAGAACTCATGCACGACACCTTCAAGATTATGCTGCTGGACAAAAAGCGGCGCAACATCATCTGATGAGACTCTTGCTGTCCACATTCTCTGTACGAGATACCATGGACCATCATGGCAGAACAGAATGCAGTTGCCATCATCAGGCTTAAGCGAAGCATGAGTGATGCGGTAATGGCCTCCATAAACGCACTCTGCAAAATCAGTCTGGAGGTCATAGCGGATTATCATGCTCCTCGGCCCATTGAAGTATCTTTCCCTAGCACCTGGTGCGGATTCGGCAAGAGGGTCTGCAAACTTTGCTGTAAGAAGCGGTATCTCCTCCACAACAGAAAATGCAATATACCGGCAGTCATCCGTTATTGACAGAGAGTGGAAGTTATATGAATACGGAACATATATGAGATCACGGCATTCGAGCGTATCAAAACGGACTTCCTTTACATACTCATTTGAGTAGAAAAAGGCCCTGTCTCCACGTGGGGAAATCATGCAATGCGCGCCATGGCCCATCTTTATCGCTTCACCCTGAGTGATCTGCTGTGCCTTACCGCTATGCATATCCAGAAGGAACAGCTCTCCGAATCCTATTTTGCCGACTGCCGGAGCATCTGGATTCTTAACTTCTGATGTCCCTGTGAAATCAGATACGAATAATGTATACCTGCCATCGGATGAGAACTGGGTTGTAGTGAAATAAGGACGGTCATAGAATGCCTTATTATCTGTCAGTCTTATGACTTTAATCCCTGTCGATGGATCCTTGTATTCCTTTTTCTCTAGATTGTAGTACTGGCCTTTCATACTTAATTAGATTATTTCAGAATTAATTCAAAAGCATCCTATTATAAGCATATTGCTGTTAAAAAATTAAACATAAAGAATTCATGTATGAAATATATATTATCCATTAGTTGAATAAAAATAAAACACAAATATGGAGAAAGTAATCATGGAAGAGACAAATCAGGGATTCTATTTCAATTCAGAATGCACAGCAAAGGATCTTGGCGGCGGCGTGAAGCGCAAGGTCATGTCACATGGCAAGGACCTCATGCTATGCCATCTGTGGT
>CAKQTF010000181.1 GCA_934276695.1 uncultured Spirochaetales bacterium | reverse complement strand
CATGATGCAGCATTGATTGCAATGATATCAGGAGTATTAATCATATCAGTTGAGACAACAGTAGGAACAATCTGGATTTCCCTTCCGAAAGCCTTATCGAAAAGCGGTCTCATAGGTCTATCAATAAGCCTTGAAACAAGGATCTCCTTATCTTTTGGCTTGCTCTCCCTCTTCAGGAATCCACCAGGGATCTTTCCCGCTGCATAGTATTTCTCATTGTATTCAACGGATACAGGAACATAATCAATCGGCTCGCTTGGAGCATCACCGCAGCATACAGTTGCAATTACAGCAGAACCTGCATAATGTGCATAAACAGCACCATTAGCCTGTTTTGCGATTTTACCAGTCTCGAAGATCAGGTCATCATTACCTATTCTGACTGATACAGTTGTTAGATTTGACATAAATACCTTCTTTCTTTCTTTTTGTTCTTTATTTGTTCTTAAAATATGAAAGCCAGACATTGCTGGCTTCCATATCACAAAGTTTTATTTTCTAAGACCAAGCTGTTCAATGAGAGCTCTGTACTCATTGATGTCTCTGTTCTTAATATACTTGAGAAGCCTTCTTCTCTGACCGACAAGCTTCAGAAGACCGCGTCTTGAAGCATGATCCTTCGGGTTATCCTTGAAATGCCCCTGAAGATCATTGATCCTTGCTGTAAGAAGAGCAACCTGTACCTTTGCATCTCCTGTATTCTTCTCATCATTGCCGAACTTAACCACGATTTCCTTTTTCTGTTCTGCTGAAATCATCCCGTTACTCCTAAAAAAATTGAATCTAGCTGCAGCTTCTCTTCTAAGCTATCATGATCCTGTATAATAGAAGCGAAATCAGCAGACAGAGAAGAGAATACCAGATTGCAATCCGTTATCTTCACTGTGCCATCAATCACCGTTCCATCACATAGAACAAGCATAGCCTCATAAGCTCCTAGTGGCGGTAGAAGCTGATGAATCAGATTACTGCTAAAAACCAGATCTCCAGAAATGAACCTGTAAGGTATAGGCACAAGATCCACTCTGTAGCACTGGCCAGAAAGCTCTCGAAACTCTTTGAGCTTCCCTAACCTTATAATCGTTCTTAAGAGAGTTGAAGAGATCTTCTCTCCCCCCTCCGTAAGAATTGGCTCTACGATACTGACCCTGACATCAGCTCCATCTGCAAGGAACATTGAATGAAGGTCATAGGCTGTAGCTGAACACGAAGGATTACCAAGCCTGAAATCACTTCCGACAACAACAGCAACAGGTCTGCAGATACGCATAAGCATTCTCAGAAACCCATCTGCACTTATTCTACTGAATGCATCAGAAAAGTCAATAATCACAAAAGAATCAATTGAAAAAGAACTGACATATTCCTCTCTTAGCCTCAGTGTATCAAGAGAGCCAGATGCACTGCTCTTCGGATTCCTAGAAAATGATATGACCATCGATTCCTCAGCACCAAGCCTGCCTTTCTCATCCGCTAGATTCCTGAACACTGCCTGATGTCCCTTATGCACACCATCAAATACACCTATCGCAATAACGGTCTTCCTGTCTTTCTTCTGACCGTTTTCAAGCAAAGCCATAAAATCATAGACTTCCATTCTCTGTCCTCGCTAATACCCTTATTGTATTATCCTTCTTCTCTCCTATCCCATAAAGGATGGAATCCATGAAAAGATAGCAGTATGGCTTCTGAGCATTGCTATCACTCAGAATATAGAAAGGCCTGATTGTGCCGTTATCGATTTCCTTCCTGTATTTTCCGTTCAGGCTGATATCAGAGAACAGACCGGTCTTATCAAGCAGCTCTGCCGTGCTAAGATCGATATCATCATAAGAGAATGGACCGATTTCTGTCCGTTCAAGTGCTATGAGATGCGCTCTGCAGTTTATCCGTCTGGCGATATCCCTGGCTAAGGATCTGATATATGTCCCTTTTGATACAGAAACATCAATCACAGCGATGCCATCAGAATAAGACAGCAGCGAAATGGAATAAATCTCTATCACACGGCTAGGCATGCTCACATCTCGGCCTTTCCTTGCCTCAATATAAGCTCTCTTACCGTCAACGTGCAGAGCTGAATAAACGGGAGGGACCTGCATCTGTGGTCCTAGAAAACTCATTACGGATTCCTGGACATCATCAAAAGAGGGAATTCCCGAAGTCGCTATTACTTCGCCTTCAGGATCTAGGGTATCTGTCTCCTCTCCGAATTTTATTGTTGCTATATACCGCTTCCCGAATGAAGAGAATACACTATTGAGCTTCGTTGCATGTCCTATCATGACGAGCATAAGCCCTGATGCAAACTTATCAAGAGTCCCTGCATGGCCGACTTTCTCCCCTCTATGTTCTCTTTTTATAGGTCCGAGAGAAGAGAAAGAGGTTATGCCACACTCTTTCCTGACAAGCTTCAGAATGAAATCACTCATTTATCTCTTTCATTGCTTCGGAAATGAGATTGTTTATTCTCTCTCCCTCTGCATACGAGTCATCTCTGAAAAACGAAAGGACAGGCGTGTTCTTTGTTTTCAGCACACCCGCAATGCGTGTCTGAATAAAGGCCGACGCCTGATTAAGAGCCTTTACACTCCTATCGAGACGGCCATCCTCATAGAAGGATGAAACATAGACCTTCGCGGAGGAATTATCCGGGCTTAGCTCGACTCTGGTCACACTTGTCAGTGTTGACAGATTATGGTTTTTTATTGCGCCAGAGACTATCAGAGAGCTTATGCTCTCCAATATCTTAGCCTCAAGGCGAGCCTGCGAAAACTCACTCATTTATAGTCAGTGTCCTCTTAACTTCTTCTGTATCAACGATTTCAAGAATATCATTAACCTGAAGATCCTGCCAGTTCTCAAGTCCGATACCGCACTCATAACCCTCATTCACTTCCTTTGCATCATCCTTGAATCTCTTCAGAGAGCTGATCTTAATCATCTCCTTATTAATCTGAATCGAATCCCTGATAACTCTTACAAGACTATTTCTCTTAACCTTGCCCTCAAGAACATAACAGCCAGCAATAAGCCCAACCCTAGGTACTTTGAATGTCTCTCTGACCTCAACTTTTCCGATATCAATCTCTTTGATCTCAGGAGAAAGCAGACCTTCCATCGCAGCTTTGATATCATCAACAACATCATAAATGATATTGTATTTCTTGATCTCAACTTTTTCCTGCTCGGCAAGAGCCTGTGCTCTTGGTGTCGGCCTTACGTTGAAGCCTATTATTATAGCCTCAGAAGCCGCAGCAAGAGTGACATCGCTTTCAATGATAGCACCAGCAGAAGCCCTGAGAACATTAAGCTTGATCTCATTGGTTGAAAGCTTCTCAAGAACACCCTGAAGAGCCTCAACTGACCCCTGCACATCACCTTTGATTACAACATTGAGGTTTGTGACCTGGCCTTCCCTGATCTTCTCATTAATATTCTCAAGAGTAATCTTATTCCTGCCGTTTCCCTCTCCGAGCCTTTCAAGCTCCTGTCTCTTCGCAGCAATTGACCTAGCCTGCTTCTCGTCCTCTGTGACCTGAAACGGATCACCAGCAGATGGAA
>CAKQTF010000180.1 GCA_934276695.1 uncultured Spirochaetales bacterium | reverse complement strand
CACCTACGCTGATTACTGTTGCAACAAGCGGGAATACCTGCTCCATGGTATCATTGAGAACCTTCAGTATATCCTTGAACGATGTCTTCTTAGGATTGCAGAAGATTGCAACGACAGCCGATATGAGGAAGATCAGCGGAGTACCAAGCACAGGGATCTCGAAAGGAGCATACAGTGACAGCAGGATCAGAGCAAATACTGTCAGAAGAGGCAGCAGGATCCTGAACCAGTTCATTCCTTCCGGAGCCTCAGGAAGCTCAGAGAGGATCTTCTCGCTGTCTTCTTTCTTCGCACCCCAGCCAAGGTAGATGATTGTCACTGCACCAGTGATGAGAATAGGCACAAGAAGCGGCCATGTGAATCCGACATATGGCATGTTGGCTGCTGCTGTCATAAGCATTGTCCAGAGGTTAATCGGAGGGCAAGCAGCAGAGAGAATAGCAAACATGAATACGAATGCTGTGCTCTTCTTCTCATCAAGTCCCATGTACTTGAGCACTGTTGATACAAGCGCACCAAGAACAAATACGGAAACAGAACCAGCACCTGTGAGAGCGCCTGGGATAATCATGAATATTGCCATGAATACCAAGATGACCCACTTGTTGTTGACTCCGCTTATGAGCTTTCTTGTCATAGCTGTCATTGCACCTGTATATGAGTAGACATTAACGAAGAATGATGCGCATACGAACAGGATAGCAAGGTCAAAGTTATTGAATAGCCCCTCGACTGTCACAGAGACGAGCCTGACGAAATCAAGATCGCCCACGTGGAATGCTATTCCGGCAATGCCTCCGACTATAGCTGCCAGAAACATTGAAATCTCAGGGGATTTCAGGAATATGGAGCCAAGAATGAAGGCTGCAGCCATCAAAAGCAGAATAATTGCAGTTGTAAGATACATTAGGCCTTCCTTTATTTAACAAGAACCTGCTTCACAAGAGCAGTGAAATCAAGAGATGTATCAATGATTGTGAGAGGGATGTTGTTCTTCTTGCTTATCTCTGTGAAACGTCCGTCCTTGTTGCCGTCTTTTACAACAACAAGCCAGTCACAGTATGGTGCAATCGTATCTATGCATCTCTCGTTTGCATTCGTAGGAATACCCGGCTGCCTCTTATCCTTCTCAAGGAGAACGCCAACCATAGGAATATTAAGCTCCTTTGCCCATCCAACCATCTTCTCAAGCCTTGCGATCTCCTGATCAATTGTGATTCCAGATGCACCAAGGCCCTTATCTGTTGATCCGATTACAACCCACAGAGAAGAGTAGTTGCGCGCTTCAAGATCCGCTTTCTGAGGCTCAGATACATAGAAGAAATCAGTATTAAGCTTGAATGTCTTAGTCTGAGTAGTCAGAAGCCTAGCCATCTTTCCGCCAGGTCCCTGCCCTGCATTTGTAATAAGCATTGGAAGACCATAGGTCTTAGGGGAATCTCCACTGATTGCAGCAAAAGCAACAACTGGAATCAGAAGAAACAAAGCAATTGTAAGCAAAGTCTTTTTAGTGTTTTGCATAAATATTCCTCCATGATAATTTAATAACATAATCGCTTTATTTTTATGATTGTACAACTGATTTATAAAAAATAATCATAAAAAATACATCTGATAATTATAATTTATACTATTAAATCGGGTATTTATATACGATTTTGCATTATTTGGATAACAAAATACTGATAAATAAACAATGGTGTTATTTTAATAACATTATTTTACTTTAAGAACAGATCCTGGAATCCCTCTGGATATCCAAGATTATAAAACGGTTCAGATTATCTGGCAATTTAAATATTTATGCTTACTTTATTCATAAAAAAACCTAGGTGGATCATCACCTAGGCCATATAGCAAGAAGAGCGCATTCAGCGCTCTTTCCCAATAAGCAGAACAGCAAGTTCCCTGATAAGAAAGACGAGCCCTACAAGGACCAGCCCTATCCCTATTCCAACAAGCAGGCCTGACGCAAAATCCTTAACAGCAGTCCCTGAGACAAAGAGCGACAGGAGCGCAGATGCAATGCCTGCAGCAATAAGGATGATATTGAAGCATATATTCTTTTTATGTATGTCAGCCGCCATAAGAATTCCCTTTCAGATATGATACTTCCAAAATGCATAATACAGAACAGTTTTTTCAGGCTTTTGCGATAATCATTGTATCACTTGAGCTCTTACCGCCTGTAAGGGACCCGCATATAAGCACAATAAGGTCGCCCTTTTCCACAAGGCCAGACTTACGTGCTATATCAAGAGCCTGCTTCTTCATGTCATCCCTGTCATCTGTGAGCTCTGCATGGAACGGGTATACTCCATAATCAAGCTTAAGCTGCCTTGCAGCCTTCTCATCAGTGCATCCGGCAATAATAGGGACACTAGGGCGGTAATACGAGGCAATATGCGCTGTACGGCCTGTAACAGTACCGACAACGATGGCCTTTGCCTTAAGGAAGAAGGAAGCCTCAACAGAAGCGCTTGTGATTGTATTCACTATATCCTGCTCAAGCTTCAGGTTGTTCTTGAGATATCTATCCTGATAATTTATCTGATTCTCAGTGTATTCAGCTATTGTGGCCATTGCCCTCACAGCCTCAACAGGATAACGGCCTGCAGCAGTCTCGCCTGAAAGCATTGTGGCAGTCGTTCCATCATATATTGCATTAGCAACATCAGATACCTCTGCCCTTGTCGGACGCGGATGCTCTGTCATGCTCTCAAGCATCTGAGTGGCTGTCACGACTATCCTTCCCTTCCTATAGCATGTCTTTATTATATTCTTCTGGATTGCAGGAAGCTGGTCAAAGGGGATCTCCACACCCATATCACCACGTGCAACCATTGCTCCGTCAGCAATATCAAGGATCTTATCAAGATTCCTTATCCCTGACTCATTCTCAATCTTCGCGATTATCTTGACCCGGCTGCCACCATTAGCATTCAGGAGCTTACGCAACTTCTTCACATCCTCCTGGCTCCTGACAAAAGATGCAGCTATGAAATCAACATCCTGCTCGATTCCGAACAGTATGTCTTTTCTATCTGAATCAGAGATGAAGACCTGATCTATATCAACGCCTGGGATGTTTATTGACTTCCTGTTCTTTATCCTTCCAGGATTCTCTACTGTGCATACAATATTGCCATCGCATATCTCCTTCACCGTCATGGAGACTAGCCCATCATCAATCAGGATATGGTCGCCTTCCGCGACATCTTCAGAAAGATATGGATAAGTGATACTGGCACCGGAAGAGCTTCCTGCAATATCCTGGTCACGGAACAGCGTGAATGTCTGGCCCTTCTCAAGATCCGCATAACCATTCTCAAAATCACGCACCCTTATCTCAGGACCCTTAGTATCGAGTATGAGCGCAATAGGCACTCCCATCTCAGCAGAGACCTTCTTAACAAGGTCTATGCGCTTCTTATGCTCATCATGTGACCCGTGAGAGAAATTGAAGCGTGCCGCATCCATTCCTGCCTGTATGAGCTCCCTGATCTTTTCCTCACTCTCAACAGAAGGGCCCATTGTGCAAATAATCTTAGTTTTTCTCATAATGGAGAATAC
>CAKQTF010000179.1 GCA_934276695.1 uncultured Spirochaetales bacterium | reverse complement strand
GCTAATGATATCACATAAGAAACCATAGTTCCACAAACTGCGAAAGAGGAATATCTGGCCGGATAGCAAAGCAAAGCAGAGACATGGAGCCTGAATTACATGCTTCAGCTGAAATCAGGATATTCACATCTGATTTCAGGGAATGGAACCATATCTGATGGAATGCTGGAAGCACCAGCAGCTATATCTTTTTCCATCCAGACCATATCAAACCATTTACCGAACTTATACCCACAGCAAGGAAACTGCCCTACCTCTCTGTACCCTAGGGCCTTATGGAAACAGTAAGAATTCGAATCAAGCTCTTTCTGTGCAGTCTCAGAATATGCAATGCATGCATATAGCCTGCGGATGCCCTGTCTTGAGAGGATCTTCTCAAGGCTAAGGTACAGCATTTTGCCTATTCCTTGCTTCCTGCTGTCCTTTCTTACATAAATTGAAGTCTCTGCACACCATTCATAAGCTTTCCGATGATTGAATGCAGAAGCATAGGCATACCCAGCCAAAGAAGAGCCATCATATGCGACAATATACGGAAAAAGCCTCAAAGTCGTTCTTATCCTTTCCCTGAATTCCTCTTCAGATGGGACATCCCATTCAAACGATATAGCTGTGTTCTCAACATAATATGAGTAAATTGAAAGAAGATCCTCTGCATCATCCTCAGAGGCAAACCGAATGCTAATCATAAGTCACATATTACAGAAAAGATCGAGCTGACCATAGTCATCTGGATGAAAATCCCTCATCTCATCCTCTATGAAACGGATGATGACTGATTTAATGTACTCTATATCATCAGCAGTAAGCTCTGACGAAGCAGGAATGCCATGCCATTTTCCGATGCATCCGCGGCAGCATGTTGCAGTAGCATGCTGGGCGATGAAAACCGGATGACCTTTCATTGGAGTCTGCTTTCCATCTTCTGCAGGATCACAGAGCCTTCCTGCTATGATTTCATCTGCATGCCGCGTGATAACCGGGATTCCCTTTCTGTACACATAGTATTTATCTTTTTCGCTTAAATGGAACCGGCTACGGAATGCAGATTCCGATAGCCGGCTGTGCAGCTGCTCATATTCTGATTCTGTTATCCTCATGGAATATGGTTTAATTGATTATCCAGCAGATGTCTATAAAGAGAATCAATTAAGCTATGGTATTATCTTTGTTCCTTTATCTCCATAGACAGAATCATATAGATTGATCGGGTCTGTAATTATCCCGGCATTTCCGGATGTGCGTACAAAATCCACTGCAGCCTGCATCTTCGGAAGCATGCTTCCTGCTGCAAAATGGCCTTCAGCCATATATCTGGCAGCTTCATTGACAGTCACTGAATCAAGATTCCTCTGATCTGGCTTTCCATAATTCAGCGCAACCTTCTCCACTGCTGTGGATATGACAAAGAGATCAGCCTTCAGTTCCTTAGCAAGCATAGCCGCAGCAAGATCCTTGTCAATTACAGCCTCTCGTCCGGTAATATATCCATTCTGATCCCTTACAACAGGTATCCCACCTCCACCAGCAGCGATGACAACAACACCATTATCAGTAAGGCATCTTATTGTCTCGATTTCAATTATTGACAGAGGCTTAGGGGATGCAACTACACGGCGCCATCCTCTTCCTGCATCCTCAACAACAGACCAGCCGTCTTTCTCTTCCCTCTCCTTCGCATCCGCCTCACTCATGAACGATCCTATTGGCTTAGTCGGGTTCTGGAAGGATGGATCATCGTCTGATACCTCGACCTGGGTGACTACAGTAGCTACATTCATGCGGATATTATCCGAGAGAAGCTCATTATCAAGCGCATTCTGCAGCTGGTATCCGATTGCCCCCTGCGTATCAGCAACACAGGAATCCAGAGGAACAGTATGAAGGACCTTAGATGATAGCTCTGCCCTCCTGAGAATATACCCGACCTGAGGTCCGTTCCCATGGGCTATCACGACCCTGTTCCCCGCTTTGATCAGCTGGGCGATGCAATGTGCAGTCTTCTTTGCCGCTGCATACTGGGAAGGTACAGTCACATGCTTGCTGTCCTCGATAAGCGAGTTTCCGCCAATAGCTATTACAATCAGTTTTCCATTCATATAATAATCCTCTGCTGATAATAAGATAGCACATACGCAACAAAACGCAACATATTATTTTCTGTGCAGATATACATCATGTTGCCGTTTTCAAGCATTTAAAGTACATTTCTATATCATAGTAAGCAGATTATCTATATAGTCAGTTTTTAAGGAATTAACATGGAAGAAATCAAAGACATACCATCCACTCTCCCTGTCCTGCCGTTGCTGGAGAAACCGCTTTTTCCGGGGACTCTGACAACGCTTATCGTAGGCAGGCCCGAGGATGTGAACATAATCAACAATGTTATAGAAGGAAACGGATATTTCATTGGACTATTAGAAAATACCGAAACACCGAACACAGTCGGAACGCTGTGTAAGATCAATAGATTCATAAGGCTCCCAAATAACTGCATCCATGCCTTCATATCCACAGAGATGAGAGTAAGGATAACAGAACAGAATGTGACAGAAGAAGGAATAATGGCTGAATGGATGCCTCTGCCTGATATTGCGAAGAACGGGAAGAATATGATGCCATATGTCAGAGTCCTAAGGGACACAGTGACACCTCTGACACAGACTCAGCTTTTCTCCTTTGTCACAGATGTGAATATAAATAATATTGAAGACCCTGCAGAGCTCAGTTTCTTTGTTGCATCCTCTATGAATGGCGCACCGTCGGATTTCCTTCAGGACCTGCTGGAGGATCTTAGTGCAAAAAGCAGGATTGAGAAGCTTGTATCATTCATTGAAGCAGAGAAAGAGGTTTTCGGCAAAGAGAACGAGATAAGGAATGAGCTGCTCTCCAGAGTGAAGAACAAGAACAAGGAAGTGCTTCTGAGAGAACAGATAAAGGCACTCCAGGGAGAGCTCAACACATTGCTTGGGACTGGTCACGCGGAAAGCAGTGACAGTGCAGCATCCGGAGATATATACCAGCAGGCTGAAGCAAAGAAGCTTCCAGATAACTATAGGGACACAGTCAATAAGGAGCTTGAGAAACTATCCAATCTTGATTCATCGAACCCTGAATACATGCTGACGAAGCTATACATAGAGACCATTCTCTCTCTGCCATTCTCTTTTGAAGACAAGGCACCTGATTACTCAATAGTCAAAGTAAGGGAAAGACTCGAATCTGACCACTATGGAATGAAAGAGGTGAAGGAAAGGATAGTGGAATTCCTGGCTTCAAGGCTGAAAGCAGGGAACACGCACGGAGCAATCATATGCCTAGCCGGTCCTCCGGGAGTAGGAAAGACAAGCGTCGGCTACTCAATTGCTGCTGCACTTAACAGGAAATTCTATAGATTCAGCGTCGGAGGGATGAGGGACGAAGCTGAGATCAAAGGCCACAGGAGAACATATGTCGGCGCAATGCCTGGCAAGATCATCCAGGGAATGAAAGCAACAGGCGTGGTGGATCCGGTATTCCTGATTGATGAAATTGACAAGATGGGAGAAAGCTATCATGGAGACCCGGCATC
>CAKQTF010000178.1 GCA_934276695.1 uncultured Spirochaetales bacterium | reverse complement strand
AAGCAATACTATTCATATATAACTCCTTAGTTATTTTTCACATTATTTCCATCAGCGATTCTGCATCTGAATGGATCGTAGTTGTATCCAGACCATTCCATTCCGAGCTGGTTGGAGAATTCAAGAAGGTTCAGTCTAACACCATGAACCACAACCGATAGAAGCCCCATAACAAGGTTTATTGCATGTCCAAGCACCACAATAAGAATGCCTGCAGGAAGCGCAAAACCATGCAGCAGAGGCGATGCCATATCATTGAATGACTGAGCAATGGCAACTGATGCCATGCCTACTGCAAACAGTCTGATATAGCTCATTATATTCGAGAAGCAGGAAATTGTATTGAGGAAGTTAGTGAAAGCACCGCCTAGAGATGTCTTCACTCCTTTTCCGAATTCCATTCCCGGCTCAAAGCCTCCAAAAAGACAGACCATGAGGAATCCAGCCGCCACGCCTGCGACAATCAGTCCGAATGGCACACTTTCACCTATGACAAGATACAGGACAAGCATATAGAGAACGAGGTAATCCATCATCCATCCTATATCCGCAATGAATCCAAGATTCTTCGTCCTTACCTTGTGCACAATGTTTATTATACATGCCAGAACAAGCTGAACAGAACCAAGCATAAAGCAGAACTTCATCACCATATTCTGAGTGAATGATGAACTGACACCAAACACTTCAGGAAAATTAGTGATAGCTGGAATCACCAGCTTCGTAAGTCCCGGAACATGCGTCAGAATGTATTCAGATCCAAACCAGGTCCCTGTTATTGCTCCCCAGAATACCGTTGCAATGCTAAGGACATAGAGAAGCAGATTCACATCACTAGCTTTCCTGCTCTTAATATTCATTCCTATTGCTGCAAACAGGAAGATGAATCCATATCCAGCATCTCCTATGATCATTGCAAAGAACAGAGCAAAGAAGCAAAGGAAAGGAAACGATGTATCATATTCCCTGTATCCAGGAATGGTACCAAGCATGTCAAACAGAGGCTTGATTATACGCACAAATCCTCGGTATCTGACCTTTGTAGGAGGAGTATCATCCTCCGATGGGTCATCTATCAGGTATGCATATGCATTATCCTTGCAGAACCCTACGAACTTCTGTACATCCTCCTCTGGAATATATCCGGAAAGATATATGATCTCATCATCATTCAGGATTGAGCTACTGGCCTTCTCGAATATGATCTCCTCTTCTTTTTCATCAATCATCTTACGATAGGAGGAGACATAGCCAGCTGAAGCTCTGAACTTATCATCAATAGCCTTCAGCCTTTCCTCTGAAATCATGAGCTCAGATTCGATTTCCCCCAGGCTCTTCTTTGGAATCTCAAAATATGATGCACCTGCATCAAGCGGCAGCACATCATCACCTATCACAGCAATGGCCTGAAGCTTGCCAGAATACGCGACTTTGATGAATGTAACATCATCCCTTTCTGCAAGTCTCTTTGCATCCTTAGCTGTAAGAATATAGAACCTAAGGTTTATTCCATAGTCAGCAAGCTCTGCTATGCCTCTGGGATTAAAATCACCAAAAGGAAGAATGCGCTCACGCTCTCTTTTCAGATTGATGACTGTGTCCTTGAGCCTCTGCTCTTCCACCATAGCCTCAGCAAGTGATTCATGAACAGCCTCAAGTTCCTTAGCATTGGCATCAATCTGCTTAATATGCTTAAGGTCCTTCCCTGCTCTTTCCTCAATTGCCAGCAGAATCCGTGAGTATTCGCTTTTTCTCTTTGCCAGTTCCTCTGATGCCTCACTATGCTGCACCATATCGGAAATATGCATTACACCAAGATTTCTGAGAGATATCAGAAGCTGGCTTTTCTGTCTGCTTTCGGAAAAAACAGTAACCTTCTTCATCCTATCTATCATCAGCTTGCCCTCACAAGTTTCTTCTTTGCAATCTTACCTCTAACAACAGCAGCTGTCTGCTGATCCTGCAGGTAGATTCCGATTCTTCTTATATTCTCCTTGGCTTCTGGAATCTTTACCTTCTCGAAAAGATTCACTCTCTGGCTTGTTGTCCTGAGCTCTTTCTCCAGAAGCTTTATCCGCTCTTCAAGAATTGACACCAAAGCATCGTACTTTGCTATGTCACGCAAAGCAAGGATTGCTTTATCAACCCATAATGGATAGGACCTCAGATCATAGGAGATATCCTCAAACAGAAGCTCTTCGAATACAGGGACAACAACGCCTGCAATATTTCCCCTGCTGAGCTTTATCTCCTTTACTCTGACCAGGCAGCCAATAGAACGGTCTGCAGAAAAAGAGGCATTCTCGCCATAGACAGCAATCCAGCTGCCTATGTCAGCAATCGCTTCAGCCTGCTCTTTCCTGAGCTCAATTATCTCAGCCTCACTCTGCCGTATTACGACCTGAAGCTGCTGTTTCTTGAGCTGCAGTGTAGGAAGATAGCGCGTGAACTGCTTAAGAGAATCCTTCTGCTTCTTCTGCTCATTCTTAGTCAGCTTTACTGCCACTATCTGCTCTCCTTTGGCCAATACCTTTCAATCAGGTCTGATTTAAGAAGCGTTTCGTTAGGCTCAAAGCAATCTGCAAGGATTCTCCAGCCTAAATCAAGAGCATCCTCCAGAGGGATATTAACAGACAGATCCATAAGCCTGGACTCAAAGAGAGAACCATATTTCAGCAGCTTCTCATCCCAGTCGCTCATCATGAATCCCATGCTCTTCTTCTCAAGGGAATCCTTATAAGCGGAATACAGCTTTATCATACAGTCCATAAGAGAGCGATGGTCATCCCTTGTATCCTTGTTGACATTCTGCTTCAGACGGGAAAGAGACCCAAAAGGCTCAATATGACCATTCTTCAGATAATACTGCCCCTCTGTTATATAGCCCGTGTTATCAGGAACAGGATGTGTCACATCATCGCCAGGCATAGTCGTGACAGCAAGTATTGTCACAGAGCCAGCCCCTTCAAAGTCAACAGCCTTCTCATAACGGGATGCAAGCTGTGAATAGAGATCTCCAGGATAACCTCTGTTTGAAGGAACCTGCTCCATTGTGATTGCAGTCTCTTTAAGGGCATCTGCAAAGTTCGTCATATCAGTAAGAAGAACAAGGACCTTCTTTCCATCAAGTGCGAATTTCTCTGCTACAGCAAGGGCCATATCAGGCACAAGCGTGCATTCTACTGTCGGATCAGAAGCCGTATGTATGAACATCACTGTTCTTGACAGGGATCCTGACTTCTCCAGTGTATCCTTGAAGAAAAGATAATCATCATATTTAAGCCCCATGCCACCGAGGATTATCACATCAACCTCTGCCTGCATTGCAATCCTTGCCAGCAGCTCATTATATGGCTCTCCTGAAATGGAGAAGATAGGAAGCTTCTGGGACTCAACCAGAGTATTGAACACATCAATCATCGGTATTCCCGTGCGGATCATGTTCTTAGGTACAATACGCTTTGCAGGATTGGCTGAAGGGCCTCCGATATCAACAAGGTTCTCTTCCAGCACAGGTCCATTATCACGAGGTTTCCCTGCACCGTCAATCACTCTTCCCAGAAGATCATCTGAAT
>CAKQTF010000177.1 GCA_934276695.1 uncultured Spirochaetales bacterium | reverse complement strand
ATGAAGTACACACCCATCTCAATCAGCGAGTCGTAGAACTCTTCTGATGTTATTGAATCGAAGTTCTGTGATGTGTAGCATGCAGAGATTCCATAAACAAGCTTCTTTGAATGCAGAAGATTGATTGCCTTTATCACTTTATTATAGACGCCGTTTCCTCTTCTTCCATCGGTTGCAGCTTCAAAGCCCTCCAGTGAGATTGCTGGAACAAAGTTCTTCACCCTGAGCATGTCATCTGCGAATTTCTCATCGATCAGAGTGGCGTTAGTAAAGCAGAGGAATACGCAGTCCTGGTGCTTCTCGCAAAGCCTGATGATGTCATTCTTCCTTACAAGAGGCTCTCCGCCTGTATAGATGTACATATGTGTGCCAAGCTCTTTTCCCTGGCGGATTATATCATCAATCTCATCGAAGCTGAGATTCAGCTTGTTACCGTATTCAGCAGCCCAGCATCCTGTGCAATGGAGGTTGCATGCGCTTGTCGGATCAAGGAGGACAGCCCATGGAATATTGCAGTCAAGCTTCTTTGCTTCTTCCTGCTCCTGTGCATATCCAACCATATTGACGTTTACAAAGAAATTCACAACCAGGCTTCTGAGCACATCTGGGTCAGTATCACGGAATATTCTGAGAATGTACTCATGATATGGACTGTTCTTATCGCAGATTGCTTCTCTTATGAGCCTCCGCTGCGATACGAGTCTTGTTCCCATTACTTTGTCAGCCGCATCCATCAGCTTGGGAAGGTTTGTCTCCGGATCCTTGATTGCATAGTCAAGCAGCTTTTCAAGGCCATATTTTGTAACAGCTGTTTTAATAGACATTGTATATTCTCCTAGTTATTAATTTAATCATTTTTTCTTTTGTTTTCTACAGAAAAAGGTCTCATTGAATGCTGATATCTTATCTGCAATGCATACTATCCATCCTTCGGCAGAATCAGGTGGGATAGGCACAAGAGGAAACATGTGGCTTTTTATGATTCTCTTTTCCTTATCGGTGAGCTGGTAATCCTCGCTGGCTTTCCGTGCAGCAGTGAAAGGGTGCCTGAATCCATGCAGACGGCGGCCTTCTCCCTTCTTGTGCCAGTCATATAAGAAATAATCATGGAGAAGTGCGCCTGTTATGAGGGATTTCCTGTCGACTCTGATTCTTAGCTTCTCTGCTATCATCAGGCTTAGATCTGCTACTCTGATGCTATGATCCAGCACTGTGACTGAACCATGCTGAAGGTAGCATCTTTCATTTTCCAGCCTGCCTTTCCGTATCAGTTTCCCTGCTATTGACCTCACATAGTAACGGTCAGAACACTTTTCCATTTTTTCCTCTGCTTTGAAGCAACTTCATGGAATATACAAATGGAATGCATGCGCAAACAATGGTCTTGATTCATTTTTTGTGACATTTTTAGCCATAGATGTACAATCTGGCTAAAAACAATACAGGGATATTCTCTGCAGCAGAAGGGTAAGCAGGGGTATTGCATGTCAGATATAAATCGGCATAGCCATAAATCATGAATAATCAGGATCTATGTTGAATTCAAATGAGAATTCAGGGTAGCATTTTGTCAGCACTTCAACTGCACGCTCCTCAAAATCCTTTTTGTCCTTCAGTGAGAAATCAACAACAACATCAAAATGGACCATAGAACTTCTGAAATGGACATGGAAACCATGTATTGATATGACGCTTTTATCTATGCATTTCAGGATATCAAAGATATCTTCTTTCATCTTTATCACTGTCGGATTCTTATCATTGACTGCATACATGCCAAGCGTGAGATAGATTCCCATGGTATTGAATATCTCATGCTGCGCATCTGTCATTGCATCGAATATCCTTTCAGCAGTCGCATCGGAAGGAACCTCGACATTACATGTCCCGATGCTAAGCTCTGGCCCGTACTGGTGCAGCATCAGGTCGTAGCCTCCATGAAGCGGTGGATGCTTTTCAATGATGCTGCGTATTTCAGCAACAGTCTCCTTCTTCGGACGCTCTCCGAGTATTGAGGATATTGTTTCCTTCAGGGATAGATAGCCATTTGATAATATGAATGCAGAGACTGCGATTCCTGCGCATCCATCGACAGGGAATGATGTGAAGCGCGAGATTAGCGCAGATGCTATTGTTATTGAAGATGCAAGGGCATCTGACAATGCATCACTTGCTGATGCCTTAAGTGCCTGGCTATCAGTATCATTGCCAATTTTACGGTTGATGGCGAATAGGCCTATTTTCATTGCGATTGTGAATAGGATCAGCAGGATCATGAAGCCTGATACATCTGCATTGTTCCTGGATGCTATGGCTTTTACTGAATCCTTCAGGAAAATCAGGCCGGTCCCTATGACAATGAATGAAACAATGAGCGCTGATATGTACTCAAAGCGTCCATGGCCAAGAGGGTGGCCTTTATCAGGTCGTCTTGATGCAAGCTTCAGTCCGGCTAAGGTAACAAGCGAAGACAGTGTATCTGTAGCATTGTTCGCACCGTCTGAGATTATTGCAACAGATCCGGAAATCATGCCGCATATGATCTTGACGATGCCAATAAGCAGATTTGCAGCGATTCCGATAAACGTTGCATTCTGTATTCTTCTTTCTCTTATCTTCTTATTATTCGCATCCATAATTAAAGCGCTACTTTATGTCGTTTCAGAAGCTATTGCAAGTGTTTTCGGGGTTAGTGATATCTAATTTTTTCCAGCTCAGGATTATGGTATTATATGGGTAATTATGAATTATCTGTTCGAAGAACTGGAGAAGAGGCTCATTAAGCCGGAGAGGAAGCATAACGCCATATCTGTGACAGGCGGAGGCGGTAAGACCTCCCTGCTCACTGAATTCGGCAGATATCTCAGAGATAGAGGCTATTCTGTCATTCTGACAACAACGACCAGGATTGCAGGCCCTGCCCGCCATGATTACAGGGCTGATTATATATTCCATGACAGGGATATACTTGAATATAAGGCAGAAAAAGGCAGAAGCGTGTTATATGCTGAGCCTGGCAGTGATCCTGGAAAATGGAGCAGTCCTGCTCCTGATGTCCTCTCTGAGCTTTATACGGTATTCGATGTGATGCTCATCGAAGCTGATGGATCAAGAGGGCTTCCCCTTAAGATCCATACAGAGAGGGATCCTGTCATTCTCCCTTTCACTGATTCGGTTGTAGGTATAATGGGACTCTGGGGGATAGGGTGCAAAGCGAATGATGCTGTCTTCGGCGATGGCCGGGATGTGATTGTCGATGATATGTATATTGATAGCTACCTCAGATCAGAGGATGGACTGACAAAGGGGATGAGCAGCGCTACATACAATGCTGTGATCCTCAATGGAATGGATATCAATCCTTCTATGTATTCAGGGTTCATAAGAAGGATGGGCAGCTATCCTTTATTTGATATTTTCGCTGCATCGATCCGCAGAGGGAAGATATACAATGTTTAAGACAGCATATGAGATGGAAAGGCTGAATAAGGCTTTTGCCGTCATCACCATAATCGGCAGCAGCGGAACCGTTCCGAGACGGACTGGGCGCATGATTGTATCCATTGATGGATTCTCAGAGGGA
>CAKQTF010000176.1 GCA_934276695.1 uncultured Spirochaetales bacterium | reverse complement strand
CCCTTCATCAGATCAGTAAAATCAGAGAATCTTCCTGATCCAGCCTTCTGGAGCTGGGATATCTCCCATCTGGATTCCAGTAAGAGTCTCTCTGAGCTTCTTAAGGACAGGACCCATCTCGTCCATTCCTGATGCGAACTTTATCTCCTTTCCTTCGCTTGTCGTGACTGAGCCGACTGGTGAGATGACTGCAGCCGTACCGCACAGTCCGCACTCAGCGAACTCACCGATCTCATCAAAGCGAACCTGGCGCTCTTCACACTTCATTCCAAGGAGCTTCTCACCTACATACATAAGAGAACGTCTTGTGATTGACGGGAGGATAGTATGCGACTTAGGTGTTACAAGTGTTCCATCCTTTGTGACGAAGAGGAAGTTTGCTCCGCCTGTCTCCTCTACGTATGTGCGTGTTGCAGCATCAAGATACATATTCTCATTGAAGCCCCTTGAATGAGCAACCTCTCCAGGATAGAGGGACATAGCATAGTTCAGACCAGCCTTGATGTGGCCTGTTCCATGAGGTGCAGCCCTATCGTATTCTGAAAGAAGCAGCCTGATAGGCTTGAGACCGCCCTTGAAGTATGGGCCTACTGGTGTGCAGAACATCCTGAACTGGTATTCAGGAGCAGGCTTAACGCCGATTACAGGACCAGAGCCAAACAGGAATGGCCTTATATACAGAGTCGCACCGCTTCCATAAGGAGGCACCCATTCTGCATTAGCCTTCACAAGCTCATCAAGCCCATTCAGGAACATATCCTTTGAAACAACAGGCATCTTAAGGCGCTCTGCGCTGTCCTTGAGGAGATCTGGGCGGAATGCAACGATATCTCCATGCTTTGTTGTGTAGACCTTAAGGCCTTCAAAGCATGTCTGAGCATACTGGAGAACACCAGCGGATTCACTGATTGTGACAGTAGCATCCTTAACAAGACTACCTTCATCCCACTTTCCATCTTTCCAATTAGCTACAAAGCGGTAGTCAGTTGGCTGGTAAGCAAAGCTGAGGTTAGACCAATCAATATTCTTCTTTTCCATAATATCAACCTCTTTATGCTGAATTCTAAATCTTGCAAGAACCAATTACAAGAGGTTATCCAGGACATAGTCCCTTATAGTGCTGTCTGAATATCCCATAGGAAGAGCCTGAAGCTCAGTACGGTCAGCGAATGCTGTCTCCGTATGGACTGATAGCTTGAATGAATCATCCTCTGATGATATCAGAAAGGCATGCAGCGTATAGTGCACATCCTTGTTCGTGAATTCGCACCTGGCCACCTCCTCGTGGACTTCTATATGAATCCCGAGCTCTTCCAGATACTCCCTTTTGAGCGTATCCTCCAGGCTCTCTCCGTATCTGTTCTTTCCACCCGGGAATTCCCACATCCCGGAAAGGGCTCCGCCGCCGACGCGCTTAGCAACCAGCACCTTACCATCCCTGATCAGTATTCCTGATGTAGTATTGCGTTCTGTCATGTCATCATAATAGAACAAAAGACGGGAATATGAAATGAATAAGAGCTATGGCAGCGGATGCATATCCTGCATTCCGCCTTCGCTCTTCAAGCTTTATCCCGCTGAAGGAAAGCCCTCTATCCCGGTTCTTCTCACCATATGAGACGAGGAAATAGAATGACTCCAGTGCGATTGTGACAGCCGGGATGAAATCCCCCAGGATAACAGGTCCCGGAGACACAGGAAGCAGCAGCGCAAGCACTGATACAAGGATTCCTGAAATGAAGAAGATATACTGGGCTCTCTTATCCTCACGGAGGACAGCACGGAACCTGAGAAGGAATGCAAGCTGCTCTCTATAGGAATCAAGAAGCAGGAGCATGGATGCAAGCGAGAGATAGATCACCGAGAGAAAATATATCTGAAGCATGTTCTTCCGATCTCCTCAAGAAGCTCTCCTGCTGTGAAAAGCCCCTTAGCATCAGCTAGCCTCCGCCCTGCGCTCTGATGCATTATGACACCGTCAATAGCTGCCTGAAGAGGAGCCTCTCCACGGGCCAGCGCTGAAGCGATCACAGCAGATAGGATATCCCCGGACCCAGCCACTCCAAGTGCAGGATTCTCTCCATCGAACACATAGACAGTCTTTCCATCTGAGATATACACAACAGAGCTCTTGACTGCAACAACAGCTCCAGATAATGAAGAAAGCGCTTTTATGCTCTCCTCACTGAGGCCTCCGGGAATCCCATACTGGCAGAGCAGAGAGCGGAACTCTCCTAGATGGGGAGTCAGCACAGTGCCTTCATAAAGCCTGCGCCCATTAAGCAGCTTAAGCCCATCTGCATCTATTACCATGGGGCGCGATGACATAATCGCCTTATCAAGCATCATTTCGTCCCCTTTTCCCCAGCCAGGGCCAGCAAGGACGGCATCATAAGATGAAAGCGAATCCCTATTCCCAGCTATCACGCCAGGCTCTGAATTTATCACGGAGTCTGTGACGTGAGACGATGAATAGAGGCTCACAAGGCCAGCCCCTGACTTGTAAAGAGCCTTTGATGCAAGAACAGCAGCTCCTGTATACTCCTCTGATCCAGCAAGGAGCGCAACATGCCCTCTGATATTCTTATATGCTGTGAGAGGAAGACGTGAATGTGATATATCATCAGGGCCTATCAGGCAGAGACCGGTATGAACATCAAGCTCTGCATCAGGAAAGCCAGGATTGACAATATCGATCAGTCCCGCGGATTCACGCCCTCCGAAGTAGAATTCACTCTTCGGCAGAGTGAATGTTATTGTCTTATATGCATGATACGAGAAACCAGCAGGAGCATCGAGTGCATAGACACGGCCCACAGAATCAAACCACTCTGAAAGCGCAGAGCTAAGCTCTCCTTTAAAGCCGAATCCGAAGAGCGCCTCAACAGCAGTCACAGATGGACATGGCGGCGGCAGATTCTCAATCAGGTCTGCATACTCTCCAATGCGCTTGCTCATCTCTCTGTTAAGGCTATTAGCCTTCTCATGCTTATAGAGATATACAGATACATGATGGCCAGAGAGAGCAAGGGCCCTGGCTGCCACAAGGCCATCCGCACCGTTATTCCCAGGTCCGACCAGAAAGACAATCGGAGCATTTCCAGGTATCTCAGAACCTATAATCCCAGCTGCCGCCTGCCCTGCCTTCTCTACCAGCAAAGAGGGTGAAAGCCCAAGCTTCTCTATGAGGTGCCCATCAAGCACCTTTGACTCCGAAAGCGTAAGTATCGGCTTCATTCTCAGTTCACAAGGTTTGAAGTATAGAGCCTATATGTATTTCCAAGCTTATACTCCGATGTAGGACGTGAGTGCACATATGAGCCGGATGCAGAGATCCCGATAATCATTGCAGGCCTGGAAAGGATGCTCGAATCTATATAGATATACCCCGTACTGCCAGAACGGAGGAGTGCCTGGGGGACAGGAGTAAGCCTTCCATCTGCATCATATGTGTATATACTGCTGCTGACAGATGAATCAGCATAGAACATCTTAGACAGCTGGGAATGGTCATTCCCAGAGACATCATAGAGATAGAACTGCGTATAATTGCTGCTGGTATTATTTGTTATCGCGAATCTTGCATAACG
>CAKQTF010000175.1 GCA_934276695.1 uncultured Spirochaetales bacterium | reverse complement strand
AGCGGAGGCTGGGCTGTAACAGTTGAGGATGAGGAGATTGAGAAGGCTGCTAAGCTTGCTAATGCCCATGAGTTCATAATGATGATGAAGGATGGGTATGATACTGTCATCACGAACAACGGGGAAGGGCTATCCCAGGGACAGCGCCAGCTGCTGTCGATTGCCAGAGCTGCAGTTGCAGATCCTCCTGTCATGGTCATGGATGAGGCAACTTCATCAATCGATACGCATACAGAGGCCCTTGTCCAGACAGGCATGGATAGGCTCATGGAGAACCGTACTGTGTTTGTTATCGCACATAGGCTTTCCACTGTAAGGAACAGTGATGCGATAATGGTGCTTGATCAGGGCCGGATAATAGAAAGAGGAAGCCATGAAGAGCTTCTGAGCCAGAAGGGGATGTACTGGCAGCTCTATACAGGCAGCATCGAACTAAGCTGATTCAATAAGGCCATGCCTGATCCGGCATGGCCTATCTACTGTCATCTCAGAATGGAAGCCTGTCTATTTCGGACGGGTCATTCTCTATTGCTGGAGGAATGGATGCTCTTCCATCGAATGCCTTCATATCCTTGAACCCTGTTCCTGTGATCAGGACTACAGCCGTTGCCATCTCTCCTAGCTCTGACCTGAAGTGATCTGCGTCCTTTCTGAAGGCGGCATAAGCGCATGCTGCTGCAGGCTCAGCTAGTACTCCTGCCTCTCTTGTCAGCTCAAGCTGCGCATCGAGGATATCCTCATCCTCCACTGTTACAGCCCAGCCTCCGCTTTCCTTGATATACCTCACAGCCATCCTGCCGTTTGCCGGAAGCCCTACAGATATTGAGTCAGCTCTTGTTGTGGCATTGAATTCTGTATAGTCATCATAGAGCAGCGCATTTGTGATTGCCCTGGATTCCTCGCTCTGAGCGCAGATTATCCGCGGCATTTTATCGATAAGGCCGGCTTTCTTCAGGTCGGAAAATCCTTTTGCAACGCCTGCGATTATGCATCCATCCCCGACTGGGATGTAAACGGCATCAGGAGCTTTCCTTCCCATCTGCTCAAATAGCTCTATGGATACTGATTTCTTTCCTTCAATCGTCATAGGATTATATGCTGTATTCCTGTTGATTCCGCCTTTTCTCCTTGTGTACTCGATTGATAGCCTGAATGCATCATCATAGCTTCCATTCACTGGGACGACCTTTGCACCATAAAGCACAGACTGCATCAGCTTATTGATCGGTGCAGATGCTGGCACAAACAGGATTACATCAAGTCCGAAGGCTGCTCCGACTGCGCTCATCGCCGCTCCTGCGTTTCCTGTGGACGCAAGTGCGATCTTCTTCTCTCCGAGTGCTATTGCCTGAAGCGCTACCTCATAGCTGGCTCTGTCCTTGAAGGATCCTGAGATCAGCAGTGAGTCAAGCTTGAATAGCAGGTTAGGTGTTCCTAGCTTCTCTGCAATCCGCTTTGGCCTCATGAGCGGCGTGATTCCGATAGGGAATACGCTTCCACTCTCCCCAGGGTATGGGTAGAAGTCATCCGGGCATACATGCGCCTTTGACTTTGCCAGCTTCAGGACATCGTCTTCCAGCTCTACTATCAGGTTTCCCCTGCTGAATGCTGTCCCATCATTCTCCGATGCACAGTCAGGGCACTGATACATCAGCTTGTCTGTCTTATAGACGGCTCCGCAGTCACTGCATACATATCTGAAACGCATAAGCACTCCTTGAATGAAAAGCCGGGGCCTCTGCCCCGGCCCGGCTTTTTAGCCGGAAACTATCATATTATTGAATTCTGTGATTACCTTATCAATTCTCTTGGTAAGTTTTGGTATATCCTTCCAGTAGTTCCTGTCATACCATTGCCTGTTAAGCTCATCACAGCTCTTTCCCTGCTGCTCTACCCATGTATAGTACTTGAGGTTATGTATCCTAAGCCTGTCATAGTAGCCAAGCTCAAGCGCATTGTCTATTCCCTGGTGGAGAAGTGATGATGCGTGGACCTTTGCTGCTTCCACTGCATTGAATCTGCCATTCTGCTCTTCGAGCTCTGCCAGACGTGATGTATACATGACTGAGCTGTCTGTCAGTATCGTGAAAATTACATCATCCTCATCCATCTCATAGTATTTTGCCATCTTGATTGCTGATAATGTGTTTCCGATTCCTGAGATTCCGAAATACTTCAGGTTGTCGATATCGGATTCAGGGATTCCGATGGATCTCAGGTATTCAAGTCCTTCCTTCTCATTGAAAAGTCTGTATATATCCATGCAGTCCTGATCATTGATTGAGAGAACCATATCAGTGTTCCTTACATTGTGGATCCATGGAACATGCTTATCTCCGATGCCTTCTATCCTATGGCCTCCGAAGCCGTTTCTCAGAAGAGTAGGGCACTGCAGAGCCTCTCCTGCTCCTATTTTCAGCTCTGGATACTCAGCTTTCAGGTGATCACCTGCAGCAAGGGTTCCGCCGGATCCTGTTGATGATGCATATCCTCTTATGTTGTCGCTTCTGATCCCGAGCTTCTTGATGACTTCAAGTATTGCGGAGCCTGTTACCTCATAGTGCCAGAGATAATTCTCAAACTGCTCGAACTGGTTGAAGATCACAATGTGCTTGCCTCGCTCCTCATCAAGCTCATGGCATTTGTCGAAGATCTCCTTCACATTTGATTCGCATCCAGGTGTTGCGATTATCTCGCCTGCGACGGTTCTGAGCCATTCAAACCGCTCTTTTGACATCTCTGCTGGGAGTATTGCTATGCTTTTGCAGCCAAGGAGAGCAGAATTGTATGCACCTCCACGGCAGTAGTTGCCTGTGCTAGGCCAGACAGCCTGCTGGTTTATTGCATCGAAGTTTCCTGTTGCAAGAGCTGGTGCCAGACATGAATAGGTTGCTCCGACCTTATGTGCACCTGTTGGAAAATACTTTCCAACAAGACCTATGATCCTGGCCCTGCAGCCTGTTATTGCCTTCGGGATCTCAATGTAGTTCACATCTCCGTAGAGTCCGCCTTTCTCGCATCTTTCATTGTGCCAGTTTATTCTGTAGAGATTGATCGGATTCACATCCCATAGCCCGGCCTCTTTGAGCTTTTTCTTTACATCGTCGCTTATCAGGTCTGGATTCTTCATTTCTGCAAAAGTAGGAAGCAATATTCCCTTCTCTCTGCAGAGCTCTGCATTTCTTCTGATTATCTCAGGTTTCTTCTTTAGGTTAATCAGCATTGAACTGCCCTCCTTTTTTTCAGAATATGAGTGAAAATTCAATATTGTAAAGAAAAAAATCCATATTGAAGTGATAGGGAATGCTTCATCTTACTGGTTATGAAAGCATAAAGCGTCCATTTCCTGTCCTTGATATCCTCTCATCCTTCAGTGCCTCATCCAGCAGCTCGTTTATCTTCGATCCCTGTTTCTCCCATCCCATTTCATCAAGGAACAGCTTCAGGATCTCTTTCCTGTAAAGGCTGTGTCCGGCTTTCTCAAGTATGTATATCACGGCATTGGCGGCTTCCCTGTACGGAATCTGATATGAGTATCTTATCTCTGATTCAGGGGTTGGCCTGAAATATTCTTCGCTGTCATTCTCTCTATGGAAGACCTTTTCCCCGGCCTCTTGGGAAAA
>CAKQTF010000174.1 GCA_934276695.1 uncultured Spirochaetales bacterium | reverse complement strand
ATCCAGAACAGCAATCTTATCCATGCTCAGGAGTGAGCTTGTCCTCTGGGATACGACAATCAGTGTCATATCGAGCTCGGAGAGTGCTTTCCTGAGATTCTGCTCTGTCCTGAAATCGAGAGCTGATGCGCTATCATCCAGAATAAGGATTGATGAATGCCTGACAAGCGCCCTTGCAATCGAGAGCCTCTGCCTCTGCCCGCCTGAGAGATTCCGTCCTCCGGCTTCCAGCATATACTCCAGTCCGCCTTCCTTCGCAAGCACGAAGTCAAGAGCCTGGGCACGCCTCAGTGCTTCAATCAGCTCATCATCCCCTGCATCCTCATTTCCCCATTTAAGGTTCTCCCTGATTGTCCCCTTGAACAGCATGGCCTTCTGAGGCACGACAGCCACTGCACTGCGCATGGCCTTCAGATCCCACTTCCTTACAGGAGTCCCAAGCACTGAGACCTCACCTGAAGTCACATCATAGATTCTCGGGATCAGATTCACAAGGCTTGTCTTTCCGGATCCAGTGCCTCCGATTATGCCTATCTTCTCGCCTTTCTGTGCAGATATGCTGATCCCCTCAAGTGCAGGTCTGCTACCTCCGGAATATACAAGGGACACATCCCTTAGTGAGAAAGCCTCACTGCTCCTATCATCTCCTGTGCTGGCATCCTCAGGGGAAACCACTGAAGGGCTGATCTCAAAGACGCTCTGGATCCTGTCTCCTGCAGCTATTGCCCTTGTTATTGTTATTACAAGATTCGCGAATTTTACCAGTTCTGCAAGAATCTGGTTCATATAATTGACAAGTGCGATTATGGCTCCTGTCTCAATCAGGTTCATCTGGAACCGCCTGCTTGCAAAATAGACAAGTACCACAACAGCCATGTTTATCATTATGTATGTCGCAGGATTGAGGACGGCGGAGATCCTGCCCGATGCCATCTGCATATCATACAGCCGATTCAGCGCTGCATCATATTCTTCCTTCTCATTATCCTCTTTGCAGAAAGCCCTGATCACACGGGTTCCGGATAGATTCTCACGGGTCTTCCCTGTCAGTCCATCAAGGCCTCTCTGGACATTCCTGTACATCGGTACTGTGAAGCGCATCACAAGTACGACAATCACAGAAAGCAGAGGGATCACAACAACAAATATCCATGCAAGCGTGCTATCCACAGTGAATGCCATGACTGCCGCGCCGATGACAACAAACGGAGAGCGCAGGAAGAGCCTGAGAAACATATTGATACCATTCTGCACAAGCTGTGAATCACTTGTAAGCCTTGTGATCAGGGTAGATGCACCAAGCTTATCCCTATCCGATGCACTTAAGCTCTGGATATGGGAGAACAGGGCATTCTTCATCTTCTCTGCAAAACCTGTTGCAGCCTTCGCAGAAAAGAACTGGGCAGTGACTGATGCAGCAAGGCCCAGAAGCCCTAGTGCGATCATGATAAGTGCCATGTTTATGATATGCTGCCGGTTTCCACCGCCGATTCCCACATCAATGAGGGATGCAACAGCAACAGGGACAAGCAGTTCCAGCACAGCCTCAGCAAGCTTGAAAAGAGGCGCAAGGACAGCCTCTTTCCTATAACCTTTAAGAAAACGTAGCAATCTGGTCATTTTTCTATCTTATGAAATTCGTCTTTATCCTTGCTTCTTTCTCCGGGAATGGGAGGGAAGCCGCTGCGAACGCCTTTATGACATACGACATATTATCCCCAAGCAGACGCATTGTCTGCATTCCTTCACTGTCTTTCCTTACCTCTTCCGGTGTATTCCCATGCACCTGGTTCCAGTAATTTGATGAGACAACAACCATCTCTGAGATTGTGAAATACTTATTGATCTGATCAAATGAAGCACTTGCACCGCCTCTTCTGCATGAGACCACAGCTGCGGCTGCCTTGAATCTCACCTTCCCTGATATCAGATTGAACAGCTCATCAAGGAACAGCGTGCATAGCCCTGATGCAGATGCATAGTAGACAGGAGATCCGACCACAAGGCCATCTGCAGCTATGATCTTATCTGCAGCTTCCCTTATTGCTGCCTTATCAGCTGAGGCATGGATGATCTCATATTCAATGCCGTTCTTCTCAAAAGAGGAAGCAACTTCCTCAAGCGCAGTATACGTACAGCCCTTTTCCCTCGGGGAACCGTTTATAAGTATTACTTTCATATCATTCTCCATTTCACAGGTATTTGCATAAAGATAACAAAAGGAGGTATCAGAAAGAATACCCCCTACAAAACTATCCAAAGCAGACCGGTTCTCAGTATCTCTCAAGAATCGGAAGGACATTCTCGCTTCCGCATGCCTTAAGGAATGAAGCAAGCTTAGGCCCCTTCTCCTTTCCTATGAGGACGAGATAGACAGCCCTGAAGAAATCTGAAGAGCTCAGCCCGTTATCCTCTGCCGCCTTGTATATGTATGTGCTGAATTCCTTCTCTGTGCAGCTATTGAGGCTCTCTCTGACATATCCGCATAGATCAGACACAGCCTTTCTCTCGTTCTCAGAAAGATCCGCAGGCTCTGCGTCTGCCGCTGCAAGCGAGAATCTGAAATCCTCCGGGGCATACATCTCAAGCCAGTTCTTAGCACACTGAAGCCTTACCCTCAGTCTTGCCTTCTGGCTTTCTGTTGCATCCTCAAAGCGTGACATGACCTTCTCTATATCACCAGAATAGATCTGAAGATAGTTGCAGAGATGCCTGAAAGGAATCTGATAGCCAGGCTCTGCAGGTATTGCCTTATCATCAACCTGTGACAGCTCATATATGCGCTTTTCCTTCTCGAGCCTCTTCTCATTGACAGGCAGGAGTCCGAAATAGATCCTCTCGCAGTTATCATAATCCTCATAGATTTTCAGGACATCGAGATCAAATGAGATAGCGAACTCGCTCTGAGGCCTTGTGCCTACAAACAGATAGCGCACAATCTCTGGAGGATAGACAGCAAGCACATCATAAAGGTCTGCGACTTCACCGCCTGATGACGAGATCTTTCCGCCCATTCCTTTCAGCTTTATGAAGTCATACCGCATTGTTACAGGAGCTTCTCCTCCGAAGACCCTGACGACATTCTTTGATGTATCATATGATCCGCCCTCTGTCAGGTGATCCTTTCCGCCCGGCTCGAAATCAACGCCTTCAACTGTCCATCTCATAGGCCAGTCTATGCGCCATGGAAGCTTGGTGTTCGGAGTCGTCCTTATATCGACTGTCTCTTCCTTTCCGACCTCATCATCCCTGTATGTGATCTTCCATTCCCCATCCCAGCCGAGAACCGTTGTAGTATCCTTGTCCGTGAATGATGAGAATACAGAGACAGGCCACCAGTCCTCAGGAAGAGGCTCAGTTCTGTACTCATTCAGGATTGCCCTGATCTCATCTCTCTTCTCAAGCGCAGTCCTGATCCCTTCTGCATATCTGCAGTGGCGGTATCTATCTGCCTGATACAGGAATTCAGGGAACACTCCTACAGTAGGAAGGATCTTCTCAACAGCAATCTCATTGGCTCTTGCATAGTTCTCCGCCCTGCCTGTGGTATCCGGAACAAGAGTAATCGGCTTCCTGAGATATGTCTCAAGCAGCTCCTTATTAGGCATATTCTTAGGAACCTTTCTGAATACATCATAGTCATCCCAGGAA
>CAKQTF010000173.1 GCA_934276695.1 uncultured Spirochaetales bacterium | reverse complement strand
TGCCTATCCTAATCACATCAGGATCTCCTTTCCTGAAGGCAGTGATCAGAACAGGAGCAGATATGTAGCACAGAATTGATAATACTGTAATCCCTATAGTACCGACAATGGCTGTGAATACTGTGGCCTTCCTTACTCTGTCATAGCGCTCAGCTCCCCAGTTGAATGCAGAGACAGGCTGAAAGCCCTGTCCGAATCCAAGAAGCGCTGAGAATATGAAGAATGTGATCCGTCCGGATATTGACATCGCAGCTATTGCAGCATCACCATACACAGCCGCATTTACATTCAGAAGGATAGTAGCAATGCTGGCAAGCCCCTGTCTTGCGAGGGATGGAAGCCCTGTCTTCAGGATTCCAAGATAGATACCAGGCCTCAGCGATACCTTTGATATCCTTATCATTGCATCGCTCTTGCCTCTCAGGAATGCAGACAGCAGAAGGAAGAAGCTTATGATCTGGCTTATTGCTGTAGCTATCGCAGCACCTGCAGTGCCAAGGCCCAAGACGAAGATGAAGACAGGATCAAGCACTATATTCAGGATTCCGCCAGCAGTTATGCCGACCATTGCATAGAATGCCTTTCCCTCACTTCGCAGCACATTGTTCATCACAAATGAGCCGATCATGAAAGGACAGGCAATGAATATATATGATGCATATGCCTCTGCATATGGAAGTATTGTCGGAGTTGCTCCGAGAAGGTCCATGAGCTTCTCATTGAACAGAAGGCCGGCTGCCGCAAGTATGCATCCAAGCATGAGGGAAGAGAAGAAAGCAGATGAGACTATGGTCTCCGCCTCATCCACATTCCTCGCACCGAGTGCTTTTGATGCAAGGATCCCGCTTCCCATGCCTATCGTGAATCCGACTGCCTGTATTATAGCCATTATGGAGAATACAATACCGACGGCACCGCTTGCGCTTGTGCCGATCTGGGATACAAAGAATGTATCTGCCATATTGTATACTGACGAGACAAGCATCGACACTATCGTCGGTACAGCAAGGCGCGGGATAAGCGAGGAGACAGGCATCTCTGTCATCCTCTTATAGTTTTCGTGCTGATTATTATGATTCATTCCCTGATGATAGCACAGACAGGCACTGGGATTCTAATGGCATAGCATCATCTGCTGCGGCCATAAATACATGAGATAAGCGCAGCATGGATAAGAGCAGCCACAGGCCATACCACCCACGTGAGCTCCCATTTTCCAGTGATGAAGCTTACTGCAAGGTATACTGCAACAATACATGGCCAGTATGCACCAGAGAACACAGCACTCCTCTTTCTTATGCGCTTCTTCTCCGGAGCATAATCACCATTCTCAAGGAGCATATCATATGCTGACCGCCTGACCGCAGCTGAGACCAGCAGATTCACTCCTGATGCTACTATAGCCAGCAGTGCACAGACTGCATATATCATATAAAGATCGGATTCAGTGAAGATCAGAGTAAGGAACAGAGGAACAGGAGACAGGATGCAGAGCATTACTCCTGCAATGAGCTTAACCCTGTATTCATGGTCAGAATCCGCTATTCCGCGTTCTGCAAGCTGTCTGACATCACGGCCGATCACAACATCATCCTTTTCAAGAAAGCCGAATTCACCAGCCTTCATTCCATATCCGATGAATATGCATACAGCAGCTGCGACCATTGCAAGCAGCACAGTAATCCCGATTCCTGCAGCAGCATTCCCACTGAAGGCCCCTGTGCTGTCTGCTATACCGCATAGAAGAATCAGGAATACAGGAGACAGGATGCATAATGACACAGCTAGCGCTACCCTTGATGCATTGTCCTCTCTTACCTTTATGACTTCTGCAGCATCAGATAGGCTTATTGTCCTGGCATCATCTGATGGAATATCAGATGCTTTCTCTGCGCTCTCTGCCCTGTCATCAAGCAGATAGTCAGCAGATACACCATAGAGCTTTGCTATCCTATATAGCTTATCAATATCAGGAAGAGCCGCAGAGCTCTCCCACTTGCTGACTGCCTGACGTGATATCCCAAGCTTCTCAGCAACATCCTCCTGAGACCATCCCCTGCCCTTTCTCAGCTTTATAAGCTTCTCACTAAGAACCATATACGGTTTCCTCCCTATCACAGATGAAATTAAACCAGATGCTGATATGATTCCAGTAAATTCTCCTTGAAAAGACGCAACTGCTGGTTGCATATATGGCTGTAAGTCCATTCAGAAGCAGAAATAAAGCCAATATAGTTAAGAAAAGACAGAATTGATGCTAGAGTAATATCATGATGAGCCGGACATACATAGCCATTGATCTGAAATCATTCTATGCCTCAGTGGAATGCGTTGAGCGCGCTCTTGATCCTATGAAAGCGAATCTTGTCGTAGCTGATGTATCAAGGACCGAGAAGACAATCTGCCTTGCAGTATCTCCTAGCCTGAAGAATCTTGGGATAAAAGGCAGATGCAGGCTATTTGAAGTTGAGGAGCGCCTGAGGGAGATAAGAAGGGAAACAGGAAAGAGGATCAGGTACATTGCAGCTGTTCCAAGAATGTCCCTATACATGGAGTACTCAGCCAGGATCTACTCAATCTACCTCAGGTATGTCAGTGCCGATGATATACATGTCTATTCAATCGATGAGTGCTTCATCGATGCAACAGACTATCTGAAGCTCCATAAAAAGAATGGGAAGAGCTTCACTGCAGAGGAGTTTGCAAGACTTCTCATCTCTGATGTGCTCAAGGAGACAGGAATAACAGCTACAGCTGGTATAGGACCGAATCTTTACCTTGCAAAGATTGCAATGGACATAATCGCAAAACACGTTCCTGCAGATGAGAACGGAGTGCGCATCGCAGCACTGGATGTGATGGAATACAGGAAAAAGCTCTGGGATTACAGGCCTATTACTGATTTCTGGAGGATAGGCAGCGGGATTGCTGAACGGCTCTCAAAATACATGATACATACAATGGGTGACCTTGCATCATTCTCACTGAGGCATGATGATGTGCTCTTCCGTGAATTCGGAGTCGATGCTGAGATCCTGATCGATCATGCATGGGGAGAGGAACCATGTACGATGCAGGACATAAAGGCATTCCATCCAAGGGAGAACTCAATATCAAACGGCCAGGTGCTTCAGTGTCCTTACGACTATGAGCATGCAAGGATAATCGTACAGGAAATGGCAGAGGAACTATCATTCATGCTTATCGGCAGAGAAGCCGAAGCTGAAAGCATCACGCTGTATATAATGTATGACAGGGAAAATGCAGGAAAAGGCAATGACACTCCAATGGAAGATGACCGCTATGGGCGCAAAGTCCCGAAAAGCGCCCATAAAACAGTCAGCCTGCCATACAGAAGCGCTGTGATGTCTGATATATCAGATGCCGCGGATCTGGCATTCAGTCAGATTGCCAATCCTGAATACACAGTCAGAAGGATATACATAACAGCAAATAACCTAAGAAGAGAGGGAGAGGATGCAGTGCTTGATCTTCTAGGCGACAAAGGAAGGAAGGAAAAGGAGAAGCTCCTGCAGAAGACAATGCTTGAGATCAAGAATGAGTTCGGCAAGAACTCAATCGTGAAGGCCTCTGCATTCGAGGAAGGCTCAACAGCAAGGGAAAGAAACGAGCAGATCGGAGGACACAGGGGATGAG
>CAKQTF010000172.1 GCA_934276695.1 uncultured Spirochaetales bacterium | reverse complement strand
AATCTCTTCACCATTTTCACAGATGGTACATTCTGCCCCCTCAATCTTTAACAGTTCCGTCAGAATTTCTGCATTCAGCTCATTATCCTCCGCACACAGGAATCTCATTCCTTGAAAGATATTATCATTCTGTTCATTCTTTTCTTCCTGTACTGTTGAGGAAACAGATCTATCCTCTGCAATTCTCAGATCTATGAGAACCTCAAAACAGCTTCCCTGTCCCAGTTCACTCTCCACATCAATGGTGCCTCCCATTGCTTCAACCAGATTTTTGGTAATAGCCATTCCAAGACCGGTTCCCTGTATCTTATTAGTCACAGAACTTTCAGCCCGGGTAAAAGCATCAAAGATCGTCTCTTTAAAATCTGCCGACATTCCTATTCCATTATCGCTGATCTTCAGGATCCTCTCTCCGTCCTCTGTGAATGAAAGCTGGATCCTAGGCTCAAATGAGAAGCCTTTGAGATCTCCATCTACCAGCGAAAGATACTTAAGCTTATCTATGGCATCTGATGCATTCGATATGAGCTCCCTTAGAAAGATCTCCCTATTTGAATACAGAGAATGGATCAGAAGATGAAGCAGGTCTGCTACTTCGGTCTTAAACTTTTTATTTGCCATTTTTTCACTCCCAATAAAACAATCTAAAAGAGAAAATACTAACAAACAGAGTAATCGGCAACAGATCATTTTGTGCTAATATAGCTCTATGGATTTCTCAAAACCGGAAAATGCAAGGAAGATAAACAGGCTTAAGGTGCTGTATGCACTGCGCAGACAGCCATGCTCAAGAGCAGACCTATCACGCAGGCTAGGCATAAACAAGGTATCCATCTCAGAGATCGCTGATTCGCTGATCAGGGAAGGACTGATCAGAGAGGGATGCAAGGATACGACAAAGCAAGGCCGTCCTTCAACAATACTTTCAATAGCAAAAGAGCATGGAAGAGCATTCTCGATTGAGATCCTGCCACGCAAGGTCACAGTATCTGCATCGAATCTTGAAGGGCAGGTACTGCGCTTCATGCAGTTTCCGCGCACAGAGAGCATATGGGATGATGTCAGGAGGACTATAGAGAAACTCAGCAGCAATGATGTAAGGAATTACGGCGCTGCAGTGATCACGGATGAGAGGATAAGCATGCCTGAAGGCATCCTTGGCTTTCCGTTCATCATCATGCCTTCTGCGATGGCAGAGGCTAAAGCAGAGATGAGCCATGCATATGAGGAGCTCTCATCAACGCTGTTCCTATCCTGGTCAGACTCAATAGGGGCTGCATATTCAGAGAATGGAACACTGCATAACCTCCCTACATTTGCGCATATGAGAGTAAGGAATGATGGGATATGCACATGCGGTGGCACCGGATGCCTTGAAGAATGCGCAGCAATCTCATCGCTTAGGGAGAAAAGCGGACTGGATAGCAGGGCGCTTCTATCAGCATCAGTGAATGAGCCTCTTGGTGCTATTGCATTCGCAATCACTGAAGCGGTTCAGGTCCTCGGTGTCCATAACGCAATGATCACAGGGGATATGTCTCAGATGAAGGCTGAGAACTATGCATACCTGCAGGAAAGAATTGCATCAAAGCTGCCGCCATCAAGAAGTGATTTCATAGTCTTCAGATCACAGTGCGGTGAGGCAGCAGCAAGGGAAGGAGGAGCAATCGCAGCACTTGAGAAGTTCTTTTACTCATCAGAGCTACTGAGGATGCTGGATGCTATTGAAATGAATAGCTGCGGTCTTTAGTCCTGAATATGAAATAGGACAGAAGCAGCATGAGATAGAGCAGCCAGTACAGCGACCTACCTATCACAATAACTGAGATGACGATCGGCAGCACAGAGAACAGCACAGCAATCACTGCGGCAAAGCCTCTTGAAAGCGGCATCTTATTTGCGCTCCTGATTGCAACAGATGCTGTGAACAGCACTATTATTATGATGAATATCCCCATGATCTGAAGCATAAGGGAAGAAAGCTCGTCACTGAGTATGACATCATCGGATGCTGTAGCCTTCTCTGTATCCGGCTTCTCCGGGACACTGATCACAATACCACTAGGCTCCGTCATGACAGCAGTCTCTTCCTCTGCGGCAGCCTCACTTTCAGCAGAAGGCTGATTTTTTTCTGAAGGCACTGGCTCATAGGGTTCTCCATCATATACCTGCCCTTCATCTTCATGCGAAGAGCCGCTTATAGCCTCAGGCTCTGTCTCTGCCGTAGCAGATGCATGGCTTCCATCAGCCGGACTCGGGGACTCCGTCATATCATCCTCTGCGGGAATGGAAATCTCTTCTGATGGTCCCTCTTCCACTACAGGGGCCTCTGCCTCTGAAGGCTCATCCGCAATCCCTATAATGCTCTCAGGAGGAGTCTGCACATCTTCATCAGCAGGCTCTGGCTCTGCAGCGGTTACCGGCTCGTCATTCACAGCTTCATCGGATCCGCTCAAGGCAGTCAGAACAGCATCAGGCTCTGTCTCTGCCGTAGCAGTGCCGGCATCTCCTGCTATCGTTGCACAGGAAACAGACAGGACTATAGCAATCAATATCAGAATCCACTTTTTCATACTCATCCTATTAAAACACAGAAACGGCATTTAGGTTTCACAAAAAAAACCGCTGGACCTTTCCCCCAGCGGCAACCTCCTCAATCCCTTTCGGGACGCGTCATCAGATAAGCTAGATCAATCTCCACCTGCGACTTCTATATTGTCTCATTGAATTGCCGATTATGCAAACTTTTTTTAACAGAAAATGCGCGTAGAGCTGGAATCATAGGCCAATTGTTTATAGCAGAAGCAAATGCATTAAAAAATAATTTTCCAGATAATGCTATTGTAACAAAAACAGCAGCTCCGTAATATGGAGAAATGCAGAATATCATAGAAATAAAGCATGCATCCGTCAGAAGGGATGGCAGATATATACTGAAAGACACATCAATATCAGTAAGAAAGGGAGAGCGCGTTGCAATAATCGGGCCAAATGGCGCAGGAAAGTCAACCCTGATCAGCGTCATCGCCAGAAAGACCTATCCGCTGGCTCTCGATGAATACAGGAATTCAGTGTTCGGCAAAGAACGCTGGATAATACAGGACCTGAAGCCACTTATCGGGCTGGTATCCCCTGCTGAGGATGATTTTCTCTCAACCACGTATCCTGCAAGGGAGATTGTTGCATCAGGGATATTCTCTTCCCTGGGGTTTGACTTCCATCATGAGCTCTCTGATGATATATGGGACAGAGCAGATGAGGAGCTCAGGCGTGTCGGGATGCTTGAAAAGAAAGACAGGATAATGAATACGCTTTCAACGGGAGAGAAGCGGAGGATACTCCTTGCGCGGGCTGCAATAACCAATCCTCCTCTGCTGCTGCTTGATGAAGCCTCAAACGGACTGGACTTCCCATCCCGTGCCGATCTGAGAAAGGTAATCTCATCATATGCAGATGACGGACGCACTGTGATCATGGTAACACATGAGCTTGCAGAGATAATAAGGGAAGTCGAGCGCATAATAATAATGAAGGATGGACAGATAATCGCAGATGGGAAAAAAGAGGATATGCTCTCCGGGGATATTACGCAGCCGAAGCAGACGATTGAGGAAGAAAGCCTATTTTATAAAATCAACTACCGGCTGGGGCGACTGTACGAGGTCATGCAGGAAAATAAAAACAGCATCGCAAAGGAAC
>CAKQTF010000171.1 GCA_934276695.1 uncultured Spirochaetales bacterium | reverse complement strand
TCCGGTGCCTTGTGGCACTCAATGGTAGCTGGTTAGCCAGCGAGAGTATAAGGAGAAAAGAAAAATGGCAGAGAACAAGACACTCAGCGCAGTCAAGAGGACTGGTGATTTCGGTTCAGCAGGGTCAAGAAGGCTTACAAGAAGCGGCAGGATCCCAGCAGTTATTTATGGAAAGATGGAGCCAGAGCACATCATCCTCAATGCTAAGGAGTTCAACCTCAAGAAGAACACATTCAGCGAGTCAACACTCATTGCTCTTTCAGTAGAGGGCGAGGCAGCTCCTCACAGGGTATTCGTAAAGACATATCAGGAAGACCTTCTCAAGGGAATCGTAAAGCACGTTGATTTCTATGAGGTCACAGCAGGTCATGTTGTAAGAACACATGTAAGAATCGAGCTTGATGGAACACCAGAGGCTTGCAAGGCAGGCGCAGTGCTTGATCAGGTCATCCACGAAGTCGAGATCGAATGTCTTCCAAAGGACCTTCCAGAGGTCATCAAGGCAGATGTCTCAGCTCTTGGCGTGAATGAGGCTCTCAGAATAGACCAGCTTGTGCTTCCTGAAGGAATCAGGGTTATCTCTGATCCTGAGGCAACTGTTGCTTCTGTTAAGTATGTTAAGGAAGAAGCAGCTCCAGCAGCAGACGATGCAGCTCCAGCAGCAGATGCTGCAGCAGCTCCGGCAGCTGATGCAAAGAGCACAAACTAATGATAGTATTCGGTCTTGGCAATCCAGGGCCTGAGTATTCAGGGACAAGGCATAATGCCGGGTTCATGACAGTTGAGAAGGTGGCAGCGCAGAAGGGCGTAAAGCTCAGGAAGCGCTGCTTCCGTCTTTATAGGACAGCAGCATTTGATGGGAATACTCTGGTCGAGCCTCTAACATACATGAACAGAAGCGGGGATATATTCCCAGAGCTTGTAAGCCAGTCTGATACGGTCATTGTGGTAGTTGACCAGATGGATCTTCCTCCTGGCAGGCTCAGGATACGCAGAGGCGGCGGGAGCGCCGGCCATAATGGGCTGAAATCCATAATAAGCAACTATGGTGAGGATTTCATCCGGATCTATATCGGGATCGGCCGTCCATCCGATGGCATGGCTGTTCCTGACTATGTCCTTTCAGTCCCATCAGCCGAGGAAGCCTCTCTTATTGACAAGGCTTCTGATCAGGCTGTTTCAGCAATACTTGCAATAGCATCAGGAGATGATATTGAGAGAGTCATCCAGAAAACTAATTCATTCAGTATCTGAGTCCCTTCCGGAAGGCAGGCTTCTGCTGGCATTCTCCGGCGGTTCTGATTCACTGGCGCTCCTGTATATCCTATCATTAGTGGCAGGGGACAGGTCTGCTGCTGTATATGTCAACCATAGGATAAGGGATGATGCGGAACTGCAGTCTGAGATTGAGCTTAACAGGCAGAATGCAGAGCGTCTTGGCATTCCATTCTCTCTGATAGAGCTTGAGCCTGGCGAGATTGCATCCTTAGCTGTTTCTGATAAGTGCGGTGTGGAGGCCGCAGCACGGCAGCTCCGCTATAGAAGGCTTGAGGAATACAGGAAAGCCAATGGCTTTGATTATATTCTGACAGCGCATCACAGGGAGGATCAGGTCGAGAGCGTTATAATGCGGCTTCTTGATTCCTCGCCGTTCTATTCTCTCTCCGGGATAAGGATGAGGGATGGAGTGCGTGTCAGGCCCCTTCTGATGACAGCAAAGCGTGACATCATGGCCATCCTTGAGGATGCAGGGCTATCATGGTCAGAGGATTCCACAAACAGCGATGATGAATATAAAAGGAATTCCGTACGCCATAATATCGTGCCTCTCTTAAGCGAAAGAGAGCGGACTCTGATATCGGGGATAGCATCGAATGTGGCGTGCTATGCAGAGAGGAATGGAATCCCCGTTGATATAGAATACTCATATTATGCAGAGTTCAGCAGGACTGATTTCGTAGCAGCATCAGAGCTCAGGGCTGAATCGACAGTATATGCAGTCAATTCATATTTCGGAAACAGGGAAAGAGTGTCGAGGGCATTCATATCTGACGTGAGGGCAAAGGCGGCAGAAGGCAGGGGGCGCATGGTCTTACCTTCGATGAGCTTCTATTTCCTGAAGGACAGGATAAGAGCATATCCGCCTGCATGGGATTTCTGTGTCCCGTACCGCATCGGAGCCAGGATCGGGCAGTTCTATGTCACAGATGGCCATCCTGACGATAGAACGCTGATCATCGATCAGGATTTGCTGACTGATTCAGCAGTAATCCGGACAAGCCGTGAATGCGATGTGATAGAGCTCAGGGGTGGTCGAAAGAAGGTATCAGAGCTTGAGAAGGAGTACCGCATCCCATATTCGATTGTGCTTGAGGACAGGAATGGCATTGTAGCTGTGTTTGCAAGAGTGCTTGGCGGAAAGGACCGGCTTTCTGCCGGATTCATCGGATGCCATGGCTCTCCTGTCTCTGTTGCATTCTCTCCGCTGTGAGGAATCCACCCTTCCTGCTCTACTTGTTGGATTTCCTTTTTATAGCTATCATTATTAGGATTAACCATAAGCATAAAGGAATCCTAATGGACGATAAAGACGATATCAAGAAAGATGAGGAAGTGGTCGAGGCCGAGACAGTCGAGAACGGCTCATCTGCTCCCGGTGGTGATGATGCCGGCAAGAGCGGCAGCGGGGCTGACGGGGATAATAAGAATGATGAGAAGGAAAAGAAGAACCTGTATGATGAGTATAAGTACTGGGGCTCTAATGGAGGTTCCGGCAACAGGGGCTCATTCAAGGGAGGAAAGCGCAACAGGCTCGCATTCGTTGCTGTGCTGATTCTTCTTTTCTCATTCTTTGCGATCTTCTTCTCCAGCTCGAATACAAAGAGCATAGAGACAAGCTATTCAGATTTCATATCATATCTGGATCAGGGAAAGGTCAGCAGTGTCAATATTGTCGGCGCGAGCCAGATCAGGTTCACTGCCTCGGATGGCACTGAGAGGAGCACCCGGATCCCTTATTCTGATCCGCAGCTCATGTCCCGTCTGCTCTCATCCGGCGTCAGTGTCTCGGGCTCTCTTGAGACTACGCCGATCTGGTACATTGTCATTCAGCTTCTGCCTTGGATAATCTTCTTCATCCTGATGTATGCGATGATGAGGTCTTCCGGTGCGATGGGCGGTGGCAAAATGATGGGGAATCTTGGCAAGTCGCTTGCGAAGGAATATTCCAAAAAGGACAATAATGTCACATTTGCTGATGTCGCGGGCCAGAAGGAAGCGAAATACGAGCTTCAGGAAGTCGTTGATTTCCTGAGAAAGCCTAAGAAATTCGTCGAGATCGGGGCAAAGATACCTAAGGGTGTCCTTCTTGTAGGACCTCCGGGAACAGGAAAGACACTGCTTGCACGGGCTGTTGCAGGTGAGGCTGGTGTCACATTCCTTCATACATCAGGCTCTGATTTCGTTGAGATGTTCGTTGGAATGGGCGCAGCAAGGGTCCGTGATCTCTTTGAGCAGGCACGCAAAAGCGCGCCATGCATAATATTCATCGATGAGCTTGATGCTGTCGGAAGAGCAAGGGGTGCAGGCCTAGGCGGCGGGCATGATGAGAGGGAGCAGACCCTCAACCAGATGCTTGTTGAGATGGATGGCTTCTCTGCTGAGCCTGGAGTCATCGTGATAGCTGCGACGAACAGGCCTGATGTCCTTGACCCTGCGCTTCTCAGGCC
>CAKQTF010000170.1 GCA_934276695.1 uncultured Spirochaetales bacterium | reverse complement strand
CTGAAATCACGGTATACATTTGAATAGTCAGCACCGCCCATTCCATCAACACCGGCAAAGCCATGCTGATCATAAGCACTTCTCTTCTTTGCATCGGAAAGCACTTCGTAGGCCTCACTTGCCTCCTTGAATCTTTCCTCTGCGTCCTTGTCATTCGGATGCGTATCAGGATGATTTGCCATAGCAATCTTCCTGTAGGCCTTCTTTATCTCATCATCGGTAGCAGTCTTGCTGACACCGAGGACTTCATAATAATCACGTTTTGCCATTTTCCCCACCTATACTGAGAAAGCAGCATGTCATCCATGCTGCTTTCATCGGAAGTCATAAGGTTTATTATTTCACTTCTTCGAAGTCTGCATCAACAGAGCCATCATCATTCTTCTTATCTGAAGCAGATGAACCTGCATCAGCACCTGCACCCTGTCCGGCAGAAGCACCTGCGTTGGCCTGCTGCTGAGCTGCCTCATAGACCTTCTGGCCAAGCTGCATTGATGCCTGCTGGACCTTCTCTGTCTTAGACTTAAGCTCATCAGCACCTGCGTTAGCAGCGATAGCATCCTTCAGTTCCTTGATAGCAGCCTCAATATTGCTCTTCTCTTCTGCAGAGATCTTATCACCATAGTCGGTAAGGGCCTTCTCTGTGGAGTACACTGTTGCCTCTGCATTGTTCTTAGCCTCAATGTTCTCCCTGGTCTTCTTATCCTCTTCAGCATGAGCCTCAGCATCCTTGACCATCTTGTCTATCTCTGACTCAGAAAGCCCTGAAGAAGACTCAATCCTGATCTTCTGCTCCTTTCCTGTCCCAAGATCCTTTGCTGATACATGGACAATGCCGTTTGCATCAATATCGAATGTGACTTCGATCTGAGGAACTCCACGAGGAGCCGGTGCAATACCTTCGAGGTTGAAGTTTCCTAGAGTCCTGTTCTGGCTAGCAAGCTCTCTCTCCCCCTGAAGGACATGGATGGATACAGCAGTCTGGCCATCTGCAGCTGTAGAGAAGATCTGGCTCTTTCTTGTAGGAATAGTCGTGTTCCTCTCAATCAGCTTTGTTGTGACACCGCCAAGAGTCTCAATTCCAAGTGAAAGCGGAGTGACATCAAGAAGGAGGACATCCTTAACATCTCCCTTCAGGATTCCGCCCTGTATGGAAGCTCCGACAGCTACGACCTCATCAGGGTTAACTCCCTTATGCGGTTCCTTTCCGAAGAGCTTCTTAACCATCTCCTGCACCATTGGGATTCTTGTAGAACCACCGACAAGTACAACCTCATCAATCTGATCTGCGCTGAGCCCTGCATCCCTGAGTGCATTCTGGCAAGGAATCTTTGTCCTTTCAACGAGGGCTGTAATCATCTGCTCGAACTTTGCACGTGAGAGATCCTTCTGGAGATGCTTCGGTCCTGTTGCATCTGCAGTGATGAATGGAAGGTTAATCGTTGTATTAGTTGAGGAAGAAAGAATAATCTTTGCCTGCTCAGCAGCTTCCTTCAGTCTCTGAAGTGCCATCTTATCCTGAGAGAGATCGATTCCAGTCTCACTCTTGAAATCACTTACAAGCCAGTCAATGATAACCTGGTCGATGTTATCACCGCCAAGGTGAGTATCACCATTGGTTGACTTTACTTCGAATACGCCATCACCAAGCTCTAGGATTGAGATATCGAACGTACCGCCACCGAAGTCATATACAGCAATCTTCTCCTCTTTTGTGGAATCCTTTCCGAATCCATAAGCAAGAGCTGCTGCTGTTGGCTCGTTGACAATTCTCTTTACGTCAAGTCCTGCAATCCTTCCTGCATCCTTTGTTGCCTGTCTCTGGGCATCATTGAAATATGCAGGAACTGTTATGACAGCCTCATGTATCTCTTCTCCAAGGAAATCCTCTGCAGTCTTCTTCATCTTCTGAAGAATGATTGCGCTGATCTCCTGCGGGCTATAAAGCTTTCCATCAATATCCACTCTGATCTCATCATTCGGACCAGCGACGACCTTGTATGGAACCATTTTGATCTCTTCTGAGACCTCATGGAACTTCCTTCCCATAAATCTCTTTATTGAATAAATGGTCTTCTCAGGGTTTGTCACCATCTGGTTCTTAGCAGGCTTTCCAACAAGGCGGTCATCACCCTTAAAGCCTACTACAGAAGGAGTAGTCCTATCTCCTTCGCTATTTGCAATGACAACTGGCTCGTTGCCATCCATAACAGCTACGCAGCTGTTTGTTGTACCAAGGTCAATACCTATAATCTTTCCCATTTTATTTACTCTCCATCATTTTTCTATATTTATACTGAGGTCTCTGGCCTCATCTGCAACTAAATTAATAATAACTGAATGAATCGTCAATGATGTTTGCCAAATTAGTTGCTCTTAGGTTTTCCCACCATGACTTTTGCGCTTCTCAGCACCTTGCCATGAAGCTTCCAGCCTTTTGCGAACTCAGCAAGGACCATCTCCTTCTCAAGACCTTCCTCCTCTTTTGCTGAATAGGCCTCCATCTCATTAGGATCGAATTCCCTGCCTTCCGTATCAATCGGCTCAAGCCCCCAGTTCTGACGGAGGATGGACAGAAGCTGGTCCTCTACCATCTCAACGCCTTTCTTCATTGCATCAAAATCATGGCTCTTGCCTGCAGCCTCAATCGCTCTTGAGAAATTATCAAGAGGAGTAAGAAGATCACCGATCAGCTGCTCATTTGCATATTTAATGGCATTCTCCTTATCCTGGCGCAGCCTCTTCTTGAAGTTCTCTGTATCGGCCCTGTACCTAAGTTCCTCATCCTTCAGCTTAGCAATCTCTGCCTCCATATCCGAAAGCTTCCTGCTAAGAGCCTCGATTTCAGCGTCCTTTGCCTCTGCTTCAGACACCTCGTCAGCCTTAACTGCTTCAGTCTCCTTCTTCTCTTCCTCTGCTGCTTCTGCTTTCATCTTCCTATCATCAGCCATATTCTCACCCTTTATCCTATATGTTCATAATTCATAATAAAGTGCCCAGATCAAAGGGCACCTCTAAAGATAATAACGCCATATTCATTCGTCAATCTTCATCAGAGAGATCAACAGGCTCTTCATCTCCTATGAATATATCATCAGGGAAAGCCTCTATCATATCCTGAGGCTTCTTCTTCTCCGGTTCAGGCATCTGAGGAGCTGATGATAACACAGCAGCATCCGCATCAGGCTCTTCCTTCTTTGCCTGAGGCTCATCCTGCTTTGGCTCGCTCTTCTTCAGTGCCTCCTGCTGGGAACGGAGGCGGACAATCGCAGCCTCCTCATTTATCCTCTGGCTCTTCAGGTTCTTTGCCTCTGTCTCAAGCTTAACAGCCTCTCCCTTCACAAGCTCAAGCTCAGCCTCTGCATCAATCCTATCCTGATAGATCTTATACAGATCCTGCTTCTTGACTGTTATCTCCTGGCATACAGATGATAGCTTCTCCTCATTGCTCTTTATGGAATCCTTGAGTGTGTTAAGATGCTCAATAGCCTCAGAGATCCTGCTAGTCGTTCCCTCGTTCAGAAGCGATGCAGCCTGTTTGTGCTCTATGATCTCATCTGCAAGATCAGATGCAATGGAAATGCCGTCAGCCTTTATCTTCTCAAGCTGTTCCCTGCTTGATCTGACAACCTCCTGATAGCTCTCTTCAAGGGAGATCTTCAGATTAACCCTCGAATTATCAGCGTCCTCATTCATCTTCCTAAGCTTCTCTTCCCCATCCTTCTCAAC